>CADBPE010000161.1 GCA_902796475.1 uncultured Ruminococcus sp. | reverse complement strand
TATTTCTTTTTTTGCTTTATCCGTAAGGGCTGTCGTTGTTTTTCTTTGGTCTTATTATACCGAACTGATGTTGACAGCTTGTTTACAAGATCTTGAGTTTTTGATTATTTGTAACCGCCCGATATCCCTGCTCTTTCAAATCTTATTGTACGGCTATCCCTGCCCACTAAACTTTAGAATTCCGTGTCTCACTGAGAATATAGTGACATTTGATTACTTCGCACCAGTTTTAGATATGCAAAAAACATACTAAATTTATCAGAAAATATCGAAAAGATCCGGTTCAGAATAAAACATCCGATCATGTTTTTTCGTACACGCCATATCTTCGTTGTCTTAAACATCGTTATCGAAAAATTTTACAAAAAAGATAGAATCAAACCTCCTTTTTTGATATAATTAACTTATCATCCAGGGAATGTGGTTTTTGATATACCGGATCAGAAAGTAAACCGTCACGAAGAGATCAGCTCACTCTTCACCGGAAATACCGTCCCAAAATGGGATCAGAGAAAAAGCAACGCAGACGGGCGTGTGATCGCGGACAAAATCACTGCACCCTTTTCCTAATGACGCGGGTATTATATACAGAAGCCCTCAAAAAAACGGATAAATAAAAAATATATAAATAAACCAAGGAGGATATCATTATGCCATCTATCAGGGAAAAAATTCAGGAGATCAGACAGAAGTCGGCTCAGCTCAACATGAACCTTCCGGAAAGCGCCGAAATGCAGCGGGGCTATCTTTACGATCTGACTGTCCTCACAAAACTTGCCGAGGAGGAAGCAAGACGTATTGAGGAGGCCAGAAAAAGAGAGGAAGAAAGAAGAAAGCAAGAGGCGGAAAAGGCAAAAAAACAGCCTCGGGAAGCCCAGCCTCAGCCCCAGCCACAGCCTCAGCCCCAACCTCAGCCTCAGATACCTGCGGAGCCGCAGTTTGATGAGGACAGATTCAATTTATTAAAGGAGGAGTACGAGCGCAAGGGCGTGCTTGACAGGGCTTTAAAAGAGATGAAGACCGAGGACGTTGTCAAAAATATCGGTAACGTTGATGGCTTTTATCAGGAGCTTCACAAGGATTACGCCAACAAGGTGAATGCGGAGGAGATCGAGAGACTGACCCGCCGGTTAATTAACGATCCTGATAATTCCGTTGACCTTCTTGTTAATATTTACGGACCAAAGGGAAAAATGCCCGATGTAGAGTATGAAAAGCCTGAGGAATACGACAGCATCGAGCTGGATATCCCTGAGGGGCTGGACGTTCAGACCGTTACGGCGGTGGTTATCGGCGCGTGTATGGATCCGAAAAGACTGTCCGAAGAGAAGATAACGGGCTCAACTATACCTGAGGGTCTCAGCACCGCACTTGACTCTAACCAAAATCATTTTATAAACAATCTCATACATGGCGGAATCAGACAAAAGCCTCTTGCGCCTATTATGGTCGAGGCGCGCAAGGAGGCTGCCGAAGCCATCAGCGAGTATAAAAAGGGCAATAAGGAGCCGATCAAAGAGAAACTTCAGTTCTTCCTTGACAATGCCGAGAGGAATATAAAGTTCAATCAGGTCGCCGATAGCCTGACTACGGATCAGAAAATCGATCCCGAAAGACTTGCATACATGCTTATAAAGGACGTTAAGGACAAGCATCCTGAGTTCGGACTCAGCACAATGCCTGAGGGGACTCTCGAAAACAACGATATGCGCCTTAACTGCTTCAGGAAGGAGCAGGAAGCAGAGATAACGAGCCACAAGCATAAGATAGAGCTTTTTGACACCATTGCGACAGTTGACCCGAAGAAAAAGGAGGAGCTTGTCAGCGAGATACTCTTCAACGATCATCTTGCGGCAATGTCAAAGGTCAACCGTAATAAGGTCGATGCTGAAGCGAATGCGACTCAGCGGGAGGCGCTGGACAGTATCGGACTGTTTGATTTTTGCGGTCATCACATTGATAACTTCGGAATGGACGCCGGAGGCGTACAGGAGGTAAGAATCAAGAAAAACGAGCTTGTCTTTGTTATACAGAATAATTCCATTACGGATTTTGAGATGTTTCTCTCTAAGCCCGATGGCGAACAGAAACTCAGAGAAATGACGATGGACAAGATCAAGGCCTCCGACGCCTTCAAAAACCTGATGAAGGCTGATAACCGCGTCGATTTTGCTCTTACCCTTGAAAAAGAGGAGAATAAAATAATAAACGGCGGCTTTGATTCTATTCCTGGTTTCAAGCTTCCCGAATTGTCAAAGGATTTCAACAGGGCGCATAAGAATCCGATAGACAAGAAGAAGAAGGATGTTATTGATACGATAAAGAGAGTTGCTTTTGAGAGCGTTGAGGTTTTCGGTCCCACTGTTGAAAAGTATGCCATAAAGTCACTCACACACGCCGAAGCAAGCAAAAACCGTAAAAACGCCGAAGAGATATGCAAACAATTTGACGAGCTTGCTCCCGCGAATCCCAGACAGGATTTTGTGAACCTTAAGGAAAAAGTAGAAGCATACAAGACCGTTGCGAGAAACATGGAGAATCACGGAAAGAATATCGGTACGGATGAGCTTCAATTATACGACCAGACGGTAGAAGAGCTCTCAAAAGCCTCGCTGGATTATATAAAAGCCCATAAGGGAGACAACAAGAAGACCCTTGAGACCATCGACTTTATGCAGATAAAAGCAAAGGCAACTGCTTATAATACCGGGGAACTCGTTCGGGAAGCTTTTATCGAAAAGAAGGAGATCATACAGACGGAGCGTCTTGGCTTATTTGATCAGGTGAGTGACCGCTCTCAGTATACAGGCGAGAAATACAGTGATCCATCCAACCGTCCGAGGGGCGCGGCAGGATACCACAATGAAAGAGACGCGGGTACGGACTATGTAGTAATGTCGATGATAAACGACGGCTACACCTTTGAGCAGGTAATGGATCCCGATCTCTGTAACGAAGAAAAGCAGAAGAGATTTGACGAGGCTATGCAGCTTACAGGCACAAAGACACCAGAGAACCAAAAGAAGATCGCTGAGGTATTCTACAAGGGCTACAACAACAGCCTTAAGATGATAGAGGAGCAGTCAAGAAAGACCGATTTCTCAAAGGCTGATCTGAACGGCAAAAACTACTGTATGCTGCTCAATCTCGCACATCTTAACTTTGACACAACGCAGGAGATGGAGTTCTGTAAGAATGAGGTCCTTGATGTAGCAAAGAAGGATCATCCCGAATACACTTATTATACTCAGACACACGGTCCGGACAGCGCTGCGATTCTCGGCCTGATACAGCAGGCTTATACAAAAATGCCCGCTACAGCCTCCAATGCAGTGACGAAGAGAAGAAATCCTGAAGGAAATACCGCTCAGATGGTAGGCACGATGATGGTGATAAACCATTATCAGAAGAAGCTGGCGGACGGACAGAAGAATGCTCCCGACAAAACGCCTCTGGAATGGGTAGGCTACAAGGAGACAGAGCTGTCACGCTTTGTTCAGGGCCAGCTCACAGAGAATCTCAAAACAAAGCTCAAGGTGATGGAAGGAAAACCCGATTTTGGACAGAATCTTGTCGAAGGCATTATGGACGGTAAGTTCTTTAAGACCAATACCGTCAACGGCAAGGAGGAGCTTGTTGATTTCGAATTTGACACGGATACCCTTTCCATCGAAATAAAGAACTTCCCCGATAAGGATCAGATACTCGCCATGCGTTCAGAGGCGAAGAAGATCACGGATAAGCGCAATATTGAAAGAGCGGATAAGCTTGAAAGAACAAAGATGAAGATAGAAAGACCCGAGACCTACAAGGCTCTGACAGAGATAGACGAGCTTGTCGCGAAGCGCAACTCAAAGGGGCTTGCAGAATTTATGTTCAATGTGTGTAAGGATTATAATGATCCGGACAAAAGCGCCGAGCAGGAAAAGATCGCCAAAGACCGCAAAGAGGCAATGAACTACTTCTTGAATGATATTAACCACAAGGGACAGGCGGATATTCTTACAAAGGCGGAAAGAAAATTTATACTCGACGTTTATGACCAAAGCGCTGTCATCCGCGCCAATTCTGTGGTCGATCTGGGCAAGAAGATAGACGAAACTCAGAATGAGATACGCACAACGGGCATCAAGGATACAGAGCTTCTTGCCGATAATCCCAAGGTCGTGCAGGCGATGGCTCAGGAATATGTTACAAAGGTGGATAACGGTCCCGTAGTTCAGAATTTTTTCGCAGCAAATCAGAATTTGCAGGATATGGATATCGCATTTTCAGAGCTGAACTTTGATGAAGAGGAAATGGACTATAATGTTGAGGGTACGAACTACCAGCCAAGCGATAAGGTCCCGCCGGACAGTGGTTACGCTGTCATTGATAAACATAACTGGAAGTATACATATGGTACCTTCATGAACCGTGAGGACGTTTCTATTGAGAAGCTCAAAAAGTATAGCGACTACTCAAAGGAGACCGGCGGAAGAGCAAATGCCAAGTACAAGATCGGTATCGGAATGAAGGACGGACATCTTGAGATCACGAATCTGCCGGATGATATCAAGAAAATAAACGCCTGCTCGCCCGAAGAGCTTCAGAAATACAGGGATGATATGCTTAAAGAAAAGGCGGAGTTTATCAGCGCAAAGGATGCGGTCGAGCCTATACATGGCTGGGCGGACAGGACCCTCAAGGCGCTGGACGAGGCTCATCCGCTGACGGATGACGAATACGAGGAATATACCGCCATGCGCGACGCCGTTGAGGCATTGCTTGAAATTGACAGCGGATCTGTCGTCAATTCTGGTATCAATAAGCTGAATAAGCTGATAGAGACATCTACCGAGGTTGCAGATGTGTTCGGTGATGACAAGACTATCCAGACTTTTGCGAAGAACCTAAAGAGCTTTGCCGAAAGCAAGCTGCCCGAGCTGTCGGGAATGAGCGATTCATTAAAAGGCAAGGATGACATTTCTCACGCCATCAGCGAAAGAACAGAGACCATTCGCCGAATTGACAAAAAAGCCGAGCTTATGGGCATTCAGCTCGATAAGCGTGAGGGGCTTACCTTTGCGCCCGACACCGCCGAGCGTATGGATACTGTTATCAGACAGCTTGATGAAGCAAAGAAGGGCGTATTGTTCGGAAGCAAGGAGTACGACAACGCCGTGAAGTCCTTCAAGAATATGGCAGCAGCCTACAGAAATGTTAAAGAGCTTGGCGAGGATGTCTCTGACGCTGACCGCATGAAGGCGATAGAGGATTATCAGGAGATCTCAAGAAAAGCGCGCCTCGATATGGATAAGTACATGAAGTACCGTGAGGCGAAGGGTCCGATGGAGAACAACAGTAACGCAAATACCCAGAGAAGAATTGATTCCATGAACGCCGCGATAAACGTGCTTCGTGATTCAAATGCCTTTATGGATGACCGCTACACCGAGGCCTCAAAGAGAGAATTAGCAAGGGCAAATGAAAAAATGGCTCCCCTCATGGAAGAAGAAAAGACAGAAAAGCGCGCTGCCGAGACAAAGGCGATAACAAGCTTCCGTCATGAGCTTAACAAGAGCCCCAGTTATATGGGCAGTCTTGTCAGCGCTGTTCAGGACGGCTATGACAAGCTGAACGAAATAACAGCAAAGAGCAACAACGAGCCTCTTTCTTACAAGGAAAAGGAGGATGCTGCAAGAGCCTTTGCCGCCGTTACGCTTTACACTACGATACAGCACGCAAAGAAGAACGACAAGGGCTTTGAGATACCGATACAGAAGGATCATTTAGACAGGATGATCGACAAGATGATGAACCAGCCCGCGTTTAAGAATATGGTCAGCGGCATTGATACAAGAGAGCAGATCCACAGGACAATGGCTGATCCTGAGGAGCTGAGGCAAAAGTATACTCTTGCGATGGTTTCCGAGAAGGTACAGCAGAAGCAGAACGCCGAACGCCAGAGCCTGAACAACGGTCATCCGCAGGTGAACAAGAGGCGTAATGATCCTCAGATGAATGGTCCTAATAACTGATAAGAATTTTCCCGTACAGTGTCCTCGTGCGGTATGGGAAATATTTACAAAAACAAACCCGTACCCTTCCTCTCGTATCGATACTGGTTTTGGGATGTTTAGGACGCAGGTCAGCATTATTGAGAGCAAAAAATGAAAATATTAAAAAATATCCACTGACAACTCCCCTACCCTTTCCTTCTGATGAGTTTTAAGTATCCAGATCAAGATAATACATCACTCTTGTGTTTTTCCATTCGTAGAAGCCTGCCAATTCATACGATCACCAGAGTGCCGGATCCTTTACTTCTTAGGGATAGGAATCGTCCTTTACCCTCTTCCCCATCACCATATTTATCTGATCCTTTGACAAGGCAAGCTGTGGATCGTCATTGTCATAGTCTGAATCTATGGTCGGGTATTCCTGTATAGCTTTTAGCTTTGCTTTGCGAACCAAACCCCGAGATACACCGTACTGCAGTCATAACCCTGAAGTGTGTAAAAATCAAAATGAACTGTAAAATTTTACAGAATTCTACAGAAAGACAATTTACAACGGCTGAAAATATGCTATAATAATATAAAGAGCCGGAAAACTATGCATGATCTTATGAATAAGGATAACAAATAGTAAAGCTTAAGCTTGATATTATTTTCAAGCGTGTTTTTGGAAGCGCCAAGAATGAGAAAATCATTGCCGCTTTCATTTCCGATCTTCTTGATATCCCGCAAAAAGCATAAAAAATATATACATCAACAATGTTGAAATGCAGGTGAACAACGAGGGATCCTTCAAGGAAAGAATGCTTTTTCTACTGGTCTGAGCTTTACAGCGAGAAACTGTCCGCAGGCTATGAATACGGAGAATTGAGAAAAACGATCCGGAGTTAAACAAAAAAAGCAAGAGTAAAGTGATTTTTGTGCCTGTTTGGTGCATATTCAAGCGCTGTAAGCTTAATAAGGCAGCACCTATCAAGCTTACAGCGCTATCATACAATTTGAATCCCATGTATTCAGGTACAACTAAAAAAATAATGGAGGTTGATTTATCATGAGACAAATTGATATGGAAGGCATCGGGCATTTTGTCCACTCAAACGGAGATGAAACACTGACGATCATTATAAGAGTCGCTTTGACGGAGGATATCAACACCGCGCATATGCAGACGGCTTTGGAAAAAACCGCGCAGCGTTACCCGAATTTCCGCTCGGTGCTCGCAAGCAGTGGAAAGGGTCTTGTGTATGAGCTTTCAGACGAAAAACCGGTTTTGCTGACAGGAGATAAAAAAAGAAAGCTCGCATCAAGAGAACTTCACGGTTTCCCGTATTGTGTTTCCTGCGAAGGCAATATGCTTAAGCTCAGCGTTCACCATGGTATAACAGACGGATACGGAGCTGCCGAATTTGTAAAAACGCTTTTATATTATTATCTGAAGGAATGCGGAAAGCCCGTTACTGCTGACGGAGAGATAAGACTGCTTGAAGCCCCGTATGATGAAAAAGCCGAGGACGAAATGTCATATCTGAAATACTACGATAAAAGCATCGTGCAGGAACAGCCGCAGCTTGGCGGTGTGAAGCTTTTCGCGCTTCCCGTTGAATACTGGGACGAGGCGGGAAGATACGAGTTCAGGCGCTTTAAGCTGTCTATGTCGGCAAAGCAGGTCATCGGATTCGCCCGTGAATGCGGCTCCTCCGCTACCGGACTTATCAACGCCATCATCTGCAAGGCATTTCAGACAGCATATGACCTTGAGGGCAGACTGCTTATAAACAGCCTGACGTCCAATTTCAGAAGGCTGCTGCCGAGTGATTCAATGCACAATTTCTCTGGTTGGTTCCTATCCTTCTACACGCCGGAAATGCAGGGAATGACCCTTGCGCAGACCGCCGCCGTAATGAAGGGCATGATCATGCAAAATAATACAAAGCAAAACGCCTTGAAGGTTATCAGCGAACGCTCGGCAAAGGGGCTTAAACAGCGCGAAATGCCACTTGATGAGATATTTGCAGACAAGCCCGACTGCATGATAGAAAAGAAGGCGGTGCGCCAGAGCATGGGCAGCATTATCACAAATGTGGGTCCTTTGGGTATCACCGAAAGCATGAAGCCTTGGGTCAGGGATATGGAGTTTTATATTCCCGCACTTACCGCGCCTGTGGTATTTGGTGTAAATGCTGTCGGCGATGTGTTTACCGTTTCTGTGGTGCAGTCGTTTGAGGATGATAAGCTCGTGAAAGCGTTTTGTGAAGTTTGCAGTAAAAACGGTCTGGAGATCACCTGTCGAGATATGGGAACGGAAGTGTTGGATACGCTTGAAAAGGACGCAGTAAGGATCGTTTGAAAATTCTGTAATCTTGATCCTGCTCAGGGAAGCAACAGCAACGCACTTTGCATTTATTCCTGTTTTGCCTTATGAAACAATTTGATACTATTCTGAAAGGTTGTTCTTCGACCTCTCAGTCTGTAGAAACCCCGTATTCATTTAGAATACGGGGTAAATTTATTCAATTATATCAGAAAGAAGATCTTCTCTACTACTTCATCATTAAAATAATATCCACAGAACCAACGATATGCTATATTCATTTTTACATCTTCTGCCGTTTTGCGAAAAGAGGAAATCCCATATATTTGATTCAGTTCTTTTCTGGTTTTTTCTAACATTTTTTCACCCTGATATATTTTACAACTTTATTATAAGTCAGGACCACCCGCTCAGCGGGTGGCCTGCACTGCCCCTATAAGGGGCTATTACCGACCAGCGCTTGCAAGCGCATTGAATGAATGATCTTTCGCACCACTTTCACTAATACCGCTAAAGCGGTATTATCCTCAAAACGCCCTCCGGGCGTTACCATCACCCCTACCCCCTCTTCCAAAGGAAGAGGGGAATTTACTTCTTAGAGGGCTGGCGCCCTCTTGCACCCTGATATAGTCTGTGGTTTTAGAAATATTTCAGCTTATATCTAAAGATACGCCCACCACCTGCATAGCAGGTGGTTTTTTGTGCAACAACAGGCAAGACGGTTGTTGCACTCGCTAAAGCGTACAAAAAATCCCGTACCTATCGATCGACGGGTACGGGCTCTGATGTTTATGCTGCAGGTTTTACGGATTCCTCCGCTGCTTCGCTGTATGAGGTAAGCTTGAAGTCGCCGTAGATGGTTGTAAACTCGTTCTTCATGGAAACTGTCTCCATTCCGAACTTATCGCACTCCTCCTTGAAGGAGGCAGCAGTGTCAAGATCGCCGTGATCTCTCTCAAGATCATCACAAAGGAGCATATACGCCTTGCCTCCGTGCTGCATGACATACTGTCCCATAGCCAGATCTCCTGAGCTGTTGCCGAAGGCAAGAAGAGGTGAGATGCCCAGATCGTTAATTATGGTGATGACCTTGTTCAGCTTGAGATTCTTGAACTTGACTGTTCCGTCAAAGATGATCTTTTCATCGGCTGCGGGGGTGTAATCACGGGCTTTTGTGTCTTCCTGGTTCTCTGCCTTGAAGCCGTATCTTGTGCTGATGATCTGATAGGAGGGAATATACTCGCCCAGAACGTCCTGCGACAGTTCACGGAGCATATTGATCTCTGAACCGCTGTTGATATAGACCTTGAAACCGTTATCGGTCAGATACTTTACAAGGGAGACCATAGGCTTGTAGCAGCCGTCTGCATAAGTCATGCCCTCAAGACCTACAACCGGCTCTGACATGAACTTTCGGACATACTCACGGTACTCCTCAACGGTAAAGCCCTTGAATGCTTCGGCGATGATGTCGCCGGAGGAACGGGGAGCTTTCGGTTTTTCGCCGCCTTTCAGAAGATACTGCTCCAGCGCTTTGCAATAAGCGGTGTCCTCTGGATTCCCCTCGTATGTCTCATCGTGAACGAGGCGGTGTATCATAAAACACTGGTCAAAATATGTTGGGAAAAGCTCGCCATACAGTGTGCCGTCCCAATCAAAAACAGCGAGTCGCTTTTCGGCAGGTACGAATTTGTCGGAGCTTTCGTCTGTTACCTCCGAAACATAAGCCATGATCGACTTCATGGAAGGCGAATCCTCTGTCCAGTATTCAAGTGAGGTCGTTTTGTTTTCCGGCTGTGAGGCTTTCTGCTCACTGCTGTCGGATACGGTTGACACAGCGGATGCAGTCTGGCTGCTGTCCTTACTGTCCTGTGCTTTGCTGCAGGCTCCGGCGGAAAGCAGCAGAGTCGCTGCGGCGATTAATGCCAAAAGTCTTTTTTTCATTC
>CADBPE010000160.1 GCA_902796475.1 uncultured Ruminococcus sp. | reverse complement strand
CTCCTGCTTTGAAGCCTCTGCTGAAGCCTGTGCTGACTCCTGCTTTGAAGCTTCTGTTGAAGCCTGTGCTGACTCCTGCTTTGAAGTTTCTTCTGTTCCCTCACTTGAAGTATCGGATACTACTGATGATGACTGGATCACTTCTTCATTCTTTTCAGCTTTTGATTTGCCTGTAAGACCGAAATATGAGAGAGCATTGAGCACTACTACGAACACAAAGAACAGGATCGCGCAAAACTTGGTGACCTTTGCGAACATTGCGTCAGCAGTCTTTGCCTTGCCTCTTTTTGTAAACGAATCAGCGCCGCCCGTGATGGTGCCGAGACCCGCATCATGGCCTTCCTGAAGAATGATAACTATGATCATCAGCACAGACATGATAAGTACAACGCCGCCTACGATAATTTGCCAAATTCCCATTTTTGAGATCCTCCTAAAAGTAGCTTTTTACAATACTTATCTATAATAGCACACTATTTCCATAAAATCAAGTAATTTTTGTATTCACTTCTTACAGAATAGAATGACTATTTTTGTTTAATTTTTAAAACGAGATTTGCTCGCCTGCTTCATCTGCGCCCGGGAACTGACCCATAGCCGGCAGATTCTTCGCCCTGTATCTTGAAGGGTCTGCAAGCATTCCCTCGGTGTATATCTGAGCCGAGATGAGCCTGTGTCCCTTTGTAAGCTTCATAAGGGCAACTCCCTGTGTAGCGCGGGATGTCTTGGTGGTCAGACTTGACGCCTTGAAGATCAGCCTTCTGCCGGATGATGATCTGAGAAGTATCTCCGTATCGTCATCAGGCGCAAAAAGAATTGCGGCAAGCTTATCCTTATCCGAGTATGCGCCGGTGAGCTTCTTGCGGTTGGTCTTGGTGGCGTAGGCTTCCATAGAGACCTTTGCCGCCTTGCCGTTTTCAAAGAAGAAGAACACAAAACCGGTGTAATCCTTGGTAGGCACCATGTAAACGGCATTCTCGCCCTCGTCAAAGCCAAGCTTCGAGGGAATGTAATCACCAAGCACGCTGGCTTTTGTGTCGGCAAACTGAGGAGCCTTTGCCTTGTACGCCTGCTGCCTGTCGGAGAAAAAGACAAGCTCGCAGTTGTTGGTGGTCTCAATGCGCTCGATGACCTCGTCGCCCTCCTTGAGCTTCTGCTCTCCGCCCATGCGCAGTGAAAGCGGAGTGATCTTCTTGAAGTAGCCTTCCTTTGTAAAGAACAGATTAACCGGATAATCCGGAACATCCTCCTCGACCTCGTCCTCAACTATGTCATCGGCATAGATTATCATGCTGCGGCGGGGCTGCGCATACTTTTTGATGATATTTTCCAGTTCCTTGATGATTATAGCCTTGATCTTCCTGTTGCTGCCAAGTATCGCTTCAAGCTCGGCTATATCCTTTTCAAGCTGGGAAATGTCGTTGGTATGCTTGAGAATGTACTCCCTGTTCAGGTGACGGAGCTTTATTTCGGCAACATACTCCGCCTGCACCTCGTCGATGCCGAAGCCTTCCATAAGGTTCGGAACTACCATGCTCTCCTCTTCGGTGCTGCGGATTATCCTTATTGCCTTGTCAATGTCAAGAAGTATCTTTTCAAGACCGCGCAGAAGGTGAAGCCTGTCCTGCTTTTTATGCAGATCAAAGTATGTCCTGCGCTTTACGCACTCTATGCGGAACGCTGACCATTCATTCAGAAGCTCACGCACGCCAAGCACTCTCGGAGTACCGGCAATGAGCACGTTGAAGTTGCATGAGAATGTATCCTCAAGCGGAGTCATCTTGTAAAGCTTCTGCATGAGCTTGTCCGGATTGGTGCTGCGTTTGAGGTCGATGGTTATTTTCAGACCGTCAATACCGGTTTCGTCACGGATATCTGCGATCTCACGGATCTTGCCCTGCTTTACCAGGTCGATGATCTTCTCTATAACAGCCTCGACTGTTGTGGTCTGCGGGATGCTCAGTACGTCTATACAGTTTGCGTATTTATCATAGCTGTATCTTGCCCTGAGCCGTATGCTTCCCCTGCCTGTGCGGTAGACGTTCTCTATTGCCTGTTTGTCGTAGATTATCTGTGCGCCGCCTGTAAAATCCGGCGCTATGAGCGTGGACATGATATCAAAGTCCGGGTCTTTCAGCAGACCGATAGTCGTGCGGCACACTTCTTCAAGATTAAACGAGCATATAGAGCTTGCCATGCCTACGGCAATACCCGTATTTGCATTTACAAGCACCGACGGGAAAGCCGCCGGCAGAAGTGTCGGCTCTTTAAGAGTATTGTCATAGTTGTCAACGAAATCCACCGTATCCTTGTCGATATCATTGAAAAGCTCATTGCATATGGGGTCGAGCTTGGCTTCGGTGTATCTTGACGCAGCCCACGCCATATCTCTGCTGTAAAACTTGCCGAAGTTTCCCTTGGAATCCACAAAGGGATGCAGCAGAGCTTCATAGCCCCGGCTCAGTCTTACCATAGTGTCGTATATCGCAGCGTCTCCGTGAGGGTTGAGCTTCATGGTCTGACCGACAATATTTGCGGACTTTGTTCTCGCTGCGCCCAACAGACCCATTTTATACATTGTATACAGCAGCTTGCGGTGAGAGGGCTTGAAGCCGTCAATTTCGGGGATCGCTCTGGAGAGTATGATGCTCATAGCGTAGGGCATGAAATTCTCCTGCAGGGTAGAAGCAATGTTTTCCTCCACCACCTCGCCTGCGCCTGCAATATAGCCCTGTATTTTAGGCTGAGCCGCTGAGCTGCCGCTTTTTTTCCTTTTTGCCATAGTATTGTTCTCCTAAGAAAAATCTTAACTTAACTTATTCAGTTCAAGAAACATCTTCACATGAGGTATGCCGTCCTCAAGAAATTCTCCGGATATGACCTCAAAGCCTTCCTTTGCATAATAGCCGATGGCATAGCACTGAGCTTCAAGATATATACCGTCCACTTTCAGTTCTTCCCTTGCAAAGACCGTACCTGCATGGAGTATCCTGCCGCCGAGACCGCAGCCCCGTTCGGTAGTGACCACCCTTCCGATCTGAGCGGTGTTCACCTCGTCCTCCTTCATGAATACGCGCAGACAGGCAGCGACAGAGCCGTCATCCCGCTTTATGAATATGTGATAGCTGTATTTATCCTTGCCGTCAATATCGAAATACGGACAATTCTGCTCAACAACAAATACAGCCTCTCTTGCTCTGAGTATCTCGTAAAGCTCATCGTTTGTCAGTTCGTTAAAATGCTTTATTATAATATCCGGAAAGCTCACTTTTTGACCTCCCATTTTACGAAACGTCAAGATCGTCAATATATTTATAGCCGTTTTCGATGATATATTCACGCCTTACCGCAAGATTGTCGCCTAAGAGGATATCAAACATTTCCGAGGTCTTTGCGGCGTCATCAGGCATTATCTTGATAAGCCTGCGTGTTGCGGGATTCATTGTCGTCAGACTCATCATGTCAGGCTCGTTCTCACCAAGTCCTTTTGAGCGCTGTATGGTGTACTTCTTGTCGCCTATCTCTGAAAGGAAGCGCTCCTTTTCGGCTTCGGTGTAGGCAAAATATACTTTATCCTTCGTGTTTATCTCGTAAAGCGGCGACTCTGCGATAAACACCTTGCCCTCACGGATAAGCGTCGGCGCCAGACGATATATCATCGTCAGCAGAAGCGTTCTGATGTGGAAGCCGTCAACATCGGCATCGGTACAGAATATGATCTTGTTCCAGCGCAGAAGATCAAGGTCAAAGGAGGAAAGCTCCTTATTTGCCTTGGATTTCACCTCGACGCCGCAGCCAAGCACCTTCAGAAGATCGGTGATGATCTCACTTTTGAATATCTTGTCATAGTCCGCCTTCAGACAGTTGAGTATCTTGCCCCTGATAGGAATGATAGCCTGAAAATCAGGGTCTCTCGCCTGCTTACAGGCGCCAAGAGCCGAATCGCCCTCCACTATGAACAGTTCTCTCTCGGACTTGTCCTTGCTGCGGCAGTCCACGAATTTTGCAACTCTTCCGGTCATGTCCATATTGCCGGTCAGGGTCTTTTTGATGTTCTGTCTGGTCTTTTCGGCGCTTTCACGACTGCGCTTGTTTATAAGCACCTGATTTCCTATCTTTTCGGCATCGAGCTTGTTTTCGATAAAGTACACCTCAAGCTGATGGCGAAGATACTCTGTCATAGCGTCCTGTATGCCCTTGTTGGTGATAGCCTTCTTGGTCTGGTTCTCGTAGGAGGTCACACTGGAGAACGAGCTTATCACGATAACAAGACAGTCCTTTACATCGTCAAAGTTTATCTTGCTCTCGTTCTTGTTGTACTTGCCGTTCTGTTTCAGATATGAATCTATGGAATACACAAAGGCGTTCTTCACGGCTCTTTCGGGCGCTCCGCCGTATTCAAGCCAGCTTGAATTGTGGTAATATTCCGAAACGCTCACCTTGTTTGAAAAAGCAAGCGCTATGTTTATCTTGGTTTTGTACGGCGGCTTGTCGTCACGGTCGCTTACCATGCGTTCTGTCTGCCAGAGCTGTATCTGCGAAAGCGCATCCTCGCCTACAAGCTCCTTTACATGGTCATAAATACCGTTCTGATAGCAGAATTCCGAGGTCTCAAACGAGCCGTTTTTCTCTGAACGGAAAATAAAGTTTATTCCGGCATTTACAACAGCCTGCCGCTTGATGGTATCAATATAATATTCGTCGGAAATATCAATATCGGTAAAGACCTCAAGATCGGGCTTCCAGCGGATACGGGTACCGGTCTGTCTGCCGGTATACTGCTCACGCTTCAGACCGCCGATATTCTCACCCTTTTCAAAATGGAGAGTAAAGCGTGTACCGTCACGGCGTATATCAACGTCCATATATTCCGAAGAATACTGGGTAGAACACAGTCCCAGACCGTTAAGTCCAAGAGAAAATTCATAGCTCTCGGCTTCGTTGTTGTTGTATTTGCCGCCTGCGTACAGCTCGCAGAAAACCAGCTCCCAGTTGTAGCGCTCCTCGTTTTTGTTGTAGTCAACGGGAATACCTCGGCCGTGATCCTCTATCTCGACTGAGTGATCCGCATATTTTGTAATGATGATCTCCTTTCCGTAGCCCTCTCTTGCCTCGTCGATGGAGTTGGAAAGGATCTCAAAGATCGAATGCTGACAGCCCTCTATACCGTCAGAGCCAAATATAACCGCAGGACGCTTCCTTACACGGTCGGCGCCCTTCAGTGATGTGATACTTTCGTTGCCATAGTTGTTCGGGGTAGTTTTTCTTGCCAAATTTTCATCCTCTTTTCTTGCCGTTGGTCATTTTCGGGCAAATCTGCGGATCACGTCTTCAAAGTAGCCGATGATCCAGTCCTCAAAGCATTTTCCGATGTACTTGGGCATGTCAAGATCGTGAGAAAACTCCATGACATCACCCGCCATATCTCCGGCGCAGATAAGCACCGGGCAGAATGAACCGTCGGTGTCCACTATCTGTATTACGCCGTTGTACAGTTCCCTGCGCCTTTCCTCGTAATCCGCCGGACGCTCGCTGGGGCTTATCTCCGAAAGAGCGGCGCAGGCGCTGTCCCACTTAGCCTCCGTGAGAGACGAATCCACCATTACGGGCTTTGCTCCGGAAAACGGAAAGGTATAGAAATCCTTTTCGCACCTTGCCATTGAATACGGCACACTGCGGTTAGAATGAGCATAGAAATTCCTCAGCTCTATCTGTTCAAGAGAAAGCATGCCGAGATCCGGACCTGCTCCGCCGTTGCCGACCTGCGTCAGAAATTCAACATAGCCTGACGGAAGTCTGATTCTGTGACGGGCTTCAAAATCCCTTACATCAGAAAGGGCAGCCACAGGCGCAAACTCATAGCGGTGCTGCTCGGAGCCGTACTGTCTGAGCTCGCAGTCCAGCTCCTTTGCCTTTGAGGCAAGCTCCAGCAGCTCGATCGCAAATGATGACAGCTTGGGAAAATCGTTGGTAAAAATGCTCCTTATACTGTCAAGACCGGTAATATTCACGCCCTCGTCATCGCAGCGTATCATATCAAGTCCGGTAATGCTTGTTTCCAAATCTGTATTATCCGATATTTTTCTGATTTTGTCAAGTCCGAGAATTTCAACAGTCTCGCCTGCGGCGGCTGTTTCGCTGTCAAACGGTCCCATGCGCAAGCTCCCTTCCGGCTGCATCGAAGATATATGCAGCCCGTTATCCCCTGAGTTCCTTTATCTTGTCACGCAGATAAGCCGCATGCTCAAATTCAAGCAGCTTTGCAGCAGCCTTCATCTCCTTGGTAAGCTGCTCTATCAGCTTTTCCCTCTCGGCGCGTGTCAGCTTCTTTTTGGGCTTTTTATCGTCCTCTGCGTGTGTGGATATCTCTATAATATCGTTTACCTTTTTGATAATAGTCTTTGGAGTAATGTTGTGCTCCTTGTTGTATTTTTCCTGGATAGCCCTGCGGCGCTCCGTCTCGGTGATCGCCCTTTCCATTGAATCGGTCACCACATCAGCATACATTATTACGGTGCCTTCGGCGTTTCTTGCGGCGCGTCCTATTGTCTGTATGAGTGAACGCTCGCTTCTCAGAAAGCCCTCCTTGTCGGCGTCAAGTATCGCTACCAGCGACACCTCCGGAATATCAAGACCCTCTCTCAGCAGATTGATGCCTACAAGAACATCGAACTCTCCCAGACGCAGATCACGGATGATCTCCATGCGCTCCACCGTTTCAATATCATGGTGCATATATTTTACCTTTATCCCCATCGTAGAAAAATAGTCCGTAAGATCCTCCGCCATCTTTTTTGTGAGCGTGGTAACAAGCACCCTTTGTTTTTTCTCTGTGCGAAGATTGATCTCTGATATAAGGTCGTCCATCTGTCCCTCGGTAGGCCTTACAAATATTTCAGGGTCAAGCAGACCGGTAGGTCTTATGACCTGTTCAGCGATGACATGACTCTTTTCTTTTTCAAGGTCGCCGGGCGTTGCACTTACAAAAACAGCCTGATTTATCCGCTCGTAAAATTCATCAAAATTGAGCGGGCGGTTATCATAAGCCGACGGCAGACGGAAACCAAATTCCACCAGATTCTGCTTTCTGCCCCTGTCGCCGCCGTACATACCCCGAACCTGCGGCAGTGTAACATGAGATTCGTCCACAAACAGCAAAAAGTCCTCCGGGAAGTAGTCAAGCAGAGTATACGGCGCAGAACCGGGCTTTCTGCCGGACAGCACCCTTGAATAGTTTTCGATCCCGGTACAGAAACCGATCTCACGCAGCATTTCAATATCGTACCTTGTGCGCTGCTGTATTCTTTCGGCTTCAAGCAGCTTGCCTCTGTCGGTGAAGAATTTCACGCGCTCATCAAGCTCCTGCTCGATCTCGGCAATGGCGCCCTCCATTTTTTCCCTTGGGATAATATAATGTGACGCCGGATAGATAGCCGCATGCCTTACCGTACCTTTTATCTTGCCCGTGACCGGCTCGACCTCGGCTATTCTGTCTATCTCATCACCGAAAAATTCGACCCTTATAATTGTATCGGATGAAGCGGCAGGAAATATCTCCACCACATCGCCTCTTACCCTGAACTTGTTTCGGGTAAAGTCGATATCGTTCCGTTCATACTGAAGCTCCACAAGCTTCCGCAGAAGCTCATCACGGGGCTTTGTCATGCCCTCACGAAGAGAGATGACCATTGTACGGTAATCTATCGGGTTGCCGAGAGAATATATGCACGAAACACTTGAAACGATGATAACGTCCCTGCGCTCTGAAAGCGCAAGCGTGGCGGAATGGCGCAGCTTATCTATCTCATCATTGATGGAGCTGTCCTTTTCAATGTATGTGTCAGTTGTGGGGACGTAAGCCTCAGGCTGATAATAGTCATAGTAAGAAACGAAATATTCCACCGCATTATCGGGGAAAAATTCCTTGAACTCGGAGCAGAGCTGGGCGGCAAGTGTTTTGTTATGGGCAAGCACCAATGTCGGACGGTTCAGCCTTTCGATAATATTCGCCATAGTGAAGGTTTTTCCTGAACCGGTAACGCCCAGAAGGGTCTGCTCCTTATTTCCCTTTTCGATGCTCCTTACAAGAGTTTCGATAGCCTGGGGCTGGTCACCCGTAGGCTGATAGTCCGATACTAATCTGAATTTATCCAAACCTCTGCCTCCTAAATCACAGAAATCAATTGCGGGCGGCAGGCTGCCGCACCCGATTTATTTTTTGAGAGAAATATACTTTTGATAGTTCAAAGCTTTCAAAGAGTGATCCGGCACCGGCGGCAAAACTCCAAGTCTGTTTCAGACATGAACGCTTTTTCCGGTCATGAATCGCTGAGCCTGCGCTTTCTCAACAATGAACCCTTTGGTATCACTGTATCGGTGTTGACAGTCAGCTTCTGCATGGCGTGGGGTGCCGCTTCGATAGGCTCACCCTGGTCATTGAACATATTTTCGACCTTGAGATCAAAGGGTATTCCCGACGGCGGCAGAATATCCAGTGTATCGCCGCAGAAGAAACGGTTGCGCTGTGTAAGATATGCCGTACCGTCCCTGTAATCATCGCATACGGCGACAACCTCATACTTGCGTATGTAGCCGCCGTCCTTTGTGCTTTGTCCCGGCTCGCCGCCGTAGAAAAATCCGGTGTTGTATGCCCGGTGACTTACCTTTTCAAGCTCTTCCTTTATCCACGGCGCCAGCTTCCAGTTTTCGCCCTGCTCATAATAGTCATCAAGAGCATGCCTGTAAGCGTTGGTCGTAACGGCTACATAATATGCCGCCTTTGCCCTTCCCTCTATTTTAAGGCTCTTGACGCCGGCTTTCAGAAGATCGTCAATATGCTCTATCATGCACAGGTCACGGGAATTGTACAGGAACGTCCCGCCGTCCTCCTCCATTACGGGAAAATACTGACCCTCACGATGCTCCTCGTAGAGATAATACTTCCACCTGCATGGCTGGGCGCAGTCTCCGCGGTTAGCATCCCTGCCCGTAAGATAGCTCGAAATAAGGCACCTTCCCGAAAACGATACGCACATTGAACCATGCACAAAGGTCTCTATTTCAAGATGCGGATCTGTCTTTGCGCGAATGCCGGCTATATCTTCAAGTGTAAGCTCCCTTGCAAGAACTACTCTCGAAGCGCCCATATCATAAAGCATGCGGGCTGTCTGATAATTCACAACTCCCGCCTGAGTCGAAACATGGCGTTCGACATTGGGCGCATACTTTGCCGCCAAAGACATTACGCCTAAATCGGCAATTATAAAAGCATCGGCGCCGCAGTCTGCAATCGCTTCAAGAAACTCCGGCATACGGTCGATCTCGCCGTTGCGCGGCAGAGTATTACAGGTAACATAGACCTTTACGTTTTTTCTGTGGGCCTTTTCAACAGATGCTCTGAGAGTGTCCATGTCAAAATTTGTCGGCGCACTTCTCATTCCGAACTGCTTTCCGGCAAGATATATGGCATCTGCGCCGAAATTCAGAGCGTTATCAAAGCATTCAGCATCTCCCGCAGGAGAAAGAAGTTCTCCTTTAATCATTATTATCACCTTTTCTGAAAGTTATATAAAAAAATCCATTATGATTATATCATCAATGCTTTTATATTGCAATCTCAACTTTTACAGTTAATTCTAATAAGGAAAATATAATGTACGTTTTATTGTACATTTATAAAATCTGATAGTATATTCATGTGATTATTCGCAAATATCTCATAATTATATGTTTTGCCGTAATATTACATAATTTTACATTATTTTTTTAACAATTATTCAATGAAATTTCGATAAAAAGGTTGCAATTTGATTTGGTTTTGTGTAAAATGTATATAGTAATATTTCATAGTAAGTCAATTATGTAGTTCAGGATGAAAATCAAAAAAAGTGAGGGAAAATAAATGTCAAACAGACTTTTTCAGGGTGTTATCCACCAGATGCGAGACACTATTGACCGTACCATAGGCGTAATTGATGAGACATCAGTAGTTATAGCCTGCAGTGAGCTTGGCAAGATCGGCGAGGTCAACGAGCATATCACATCAGAAATGCTCACCTCGACCGCTCCCTTTGTGCTCAACGGCTACACATACAGATCCTTCGGCAACAAGCCCAGAGGAGAATACGCCGTATTTGTTGCCGGCAACGACTATGCCGCCCAGAAATATGCCGCTATTCTTGCCATCTCTCTGGGAAGCATCAAGCAGTATTATGACGAGAAGTACGACAGGGGCAACTTCATCAAGAACGTTATCCTTGACAACATTCTTCCCGGCGACATCTACCTCAAATCCCGTGAACTGCGCTTCAATGCAGACGTCACAAGGGTCTGCTTCCTCATCAAGATCTCTACCAAGACCGATATTTCGGCTTATGACGTTATCCAGAACCTCTTCCCCGACAAGACAAAGGACTTCGTTATCAACATCAACGAGACCGACATCGCTCTTGTTAAGGAAATAAAGAACGACACGGATTCAAAGGATCTTGAAAAGCTTGCAAGTTCTATCGTTGATACCCTCAGCGGCGAGTTCTATACTCACTGTGTGATCGGCATCGGCACGCCTGTCACCGGCATCAAGGATCTTGCACGTTCATTCAAGGAGGCTCAGGTCGCTCTTGAGGTCGGCAAGGTATTCGATACGGAACGCACCATCATCAGCTATGACAATCTTGGTATTGCAAGACTTGTTTATCAGCTGCCCACAACTCTCTGCGATATGTTCCTGAAGGAAGTGTTCAAGAGAGGCTCCATTGAATCTCTCGATCAGGAAACACTGTTCACGATCCAGCGCTTCTTTGAGAACAACCTCAACGTTTCCGAGACTTCAAGAAAGCTTTTCGTTCACAGAAACACTCTTGTTTATCGTCTTGAGAAGATCAAGAAGCTCACCGGTCTTGACCTGAGAGAATTCGAGGATGCTATCGTATTCAAGGTAGCGCTTATGGTAAAGAAGTATCTCTCGTCCAATCCGATCAAATACTGATCATCAAAAGATAATATCAAAACATAAAGATATCCCTGTACATTGGTCACAGGGATATCTTTTTATTTTATAATATTACCGTCATGCCTGTTGAAAGATATTTCAGGCGGCGCATTATGTTCTTCATAAAATCATACTGCTCAACTCCGGTGCAGTGACAGCTGTAATAATCAGTGTCGTAAGAATCAAGCATTTTCGCTATATCACTCAGCATTTTGCCCGGAGCAAGCTTCGACAAATGGAACCCGCCGATGAGTACGTCAGGCTTGAAATGCGCCTCGATATTGTTTATCCCCCGGTGAGAGCAGCCGCTGATAAGTATGCGTCTGCCGTTTTCTTCGATAATGAGATAATGCTCGTGTCGGAAATCGTCAGGCAGAAATTCGCCGTCAAGGAGCATATTCAGACCAAAGGAGCCAAGCTCAAGAACGGTTTCCATATTCTCGCCGGAATCAAGCAGCAGACCGTCCGCAATGCGTGTTATGCCGTCCGTAAAGACGATACGCCCGCTTTTTTTCAGTTCAGGAGCAAGACCGATATATTTTTCGGTGCCGTTATAGTGCTGTCCAAAGGCGTATTTGCTCATATATATTTTTGCGTGATCGTTCAGTTCAAGGAATTTCAGCAGTCCGCCGCCGTGGTCGTAATGCCCGTGAGAAAGTACGGCAATATCTGCGCCCGAAAGGTCGATCCCAAGAGCCTTGGCGTTATCTGCAAAAAGCCCGCTCTGACCGGAATCGAACAGCAGACGATGTGCGCCTGTCTCGATATACAGGCTCAATCCATGCTCACACGGAAGCTCGCCTGACGAGGTATTTTCAGCTAAAACAGTTATCTTCACAGCTTCACCTTCATTTTTATAAATTGCAAAAACAGCCTGAAGCAGCAAACACCGTTTCAGGCTGTAAAAAATGATCCTATGATAAATTATTTGCACACCCAGATATGGCTGCTGAGCGGTTCAAGCTGGCTGCCGCCGCCGAAATCGTGGACCTTGCCTGTTACAAGGTCATCCGCAAGACCATATCCTGCGTCAAAATGAGCAGTATAGGGCTGATCGTCCGCATTGATAGCCACAAACACACGCTGACCGTCAAAGTCACGCTGAATAATGCACTGCTTGTTTGTGAGCACAGGGATCTTTATATCGCCGTAGCAAAGGGCCTTACACTCACGATGAGCCTTTGCAAGTCTGCGGATATGCTCGGTAAGCTCGTTTGTTTCAGGCTCTTCAAAGCAGGGACGCAGAGCCGGATCGCCGTCCTTCTTTTCAGCCTTTGCGCCCCATTCGCTGCCGTAGTATACACACGGGATACCGGGCATACCGAAGAGCATGGTATAAACCAGCGGCAGGTGCGCAGGATTTGAAAGAATGCTCGCAATACGGGTAACGTCATGGTTATCGGCAAAGCACAGAAGATGCAGACCTCTGTACATACACCACTGCTCAGGACCGAAACGGTTTTTCAGAGAGTGGCATATCTCGAACATATTCATTGAGTTGAAGCTGGAGAAAAGTCCCTTATAGCACTCGTAGTTTGTAGCAGAATGCAGCATTTCATTGTTGACCCAGCGTGAATAATCACCGTGAAGCAGCTCACCGATGAGGAAAAAGTCCTCTTTCAGACCGTCAGTAAAGCTGCGGAGCCTTTTGAGGAAGTCAAAGTCAAGACAATAGGCAACGTCAAGTCGGATACCGTCGATGCCGAAATAATCTATCCAGAACTTCACAGCGTTCAGAAGGTGGTCAACTACCGCAGGATTCTTAAGGTTGAGCTTGACAAGGTCGTAATTACCCTCCCAGCCCTCATACCAAAGACCGTCGTTGTAATGGCTGTTGCCGTCAAAGTTTATATGGAACCAGTCTTTGTAGGGTGAATCCCACTTTTTCTCGCAAACGTCACGGAACTGCGGGAAGCCTCTGCCGACATGGTTGAACACGCCGTCAAGAACGACCTTTATGCCCTTTGCATGCAGCTTGTCGCACACAAGCCTGAAATCCTCGTTGGTACCCAGACGGGTATCTATTTTGCAATAATCTCTTGTGTTGTAGCCGTGGGTATCGGATTCAAAGACCGGTGAGAAGTATACGGCATTGCAGCCAAGCTCAGCAATGTGATCGACCCAGTCGATGACCTTAAGTATCCTATGCTCCTGCACCCCGTCATTTTCAAAGGGCGCTCCGCAGAAACCAAGCGGATAGATCTGATAGAATACTGCCTCATATCCCCAATTTCCCATTTTCTGATCTTCCTTTCATATACAAGTTCGCTTTCAGAAGCGAATTTCACCCCGCATTATTCCGCAGGACACTACAACATAATACATTATTTATGCAGATTTGTCAATATTAATCTGAATAAAATATGTTTTTTGTGTATTCCAACAGCAAGCTGTCTGTATAAGCGGTCAGGACCACCGGCTCAGCGGGTGACCTGCACAGCCCCTATTATGGGCTCCGTCTCCCCCGTTCTCGCCTGCCGGCTCGGTCGGCGCTTCTTCCTTAGGCAGAGGTCTCCGCCGGAGAAGCGCGCCCCCTCTTCCTGAATGAAGAGTGGAATTTACTTCTCAGAGGGCTTGCGCCCTCTTACACCCTTAAATAATTTGTGCAACAACCAGCAAGACGGTTGTTGCACTCGCTAAAGCGTACAATAAAAAAACGGCGGCTTATCGTACAGCTTCCTATAAAACATTTTGTCAGTAAACACGGTTCGTTTTTAATATCAGCTGGGACTTTCTGCCTGTGAACACATGGTAAACCGATAAATTGTCGCAGTTTTCACCATTGGGATCTGAAATGTATTCAATATGCAGAACAGAGTCATCATCAAGCTTGTACAGACGCATGTGAACATGAGCATAGGTGCCTTCCTTGTGCTGGTCGATCGTCAGATCGGGCGCACCGGCAAGCTCATCAAACTGATTCAGGAATAATGCAAGATCGTCATCTGTAAGTGAAATGCCTGTTTCAATGCTGTCCTCAGCGCCGTATTTTTCCCTGAATTCCTCTATGAACTGATCGGCGCGCACCATGGAAATGCGGGGCGCATCCTTGGCTATTCCGCCGCATATCTCCTCTTCAAGACGGGTAAAGGTGTATCTTCTGTATTTGTCGCCGTACCAGCGGAGCGAACGCAGCGCACCTATCTTTGCTATTTCCTCGTTGGCAAGTCCGGGATGCTTGTCGATAACATCCTTGATCTCGTTTCGCACGTTCCTGTACATGATACTGTAAGGATCCAGATCCTTTACACTGAGAAGTGTGCTGACAAGTCCTTTAATGCGCGCCTCTTTCTCTCCGGCACCCCTTAACAGACGCTTGATATATCTTACAGTATCTTCATCCGGGCAGTCAAGCATTCCGAAAATATTCTCCATGCGCTTTTCAATGCCCGAGATCCTGAATCCGGCTATATCTGCGGGATCATTCAGATCTCCGAGCGGCTTGCTTTTCTCAGGATAGCTTTCGTATTTGTCAATTATGAAAATCGTTTCAAGATGATCGCCCACTCTTGTCCAATAGGATGTAAAGCTTGCCATTGAAACAATATACTCTCCGTCGGTAATGCCTACCGTGAAATAGCAGCCCTCGTTTACATAGTCTGTACATTCGTATTTTTCCGGATCCCTTGCAAAAACATCGCTGCCTGTACCGAGTATCAGAAATTTCATCTCATCGGCGCACTGTATAGGCATACTCTTTACCAGATCGCTGTTTGGATAGACCCTTTCTTTATCGCGTGAAATATATTTGTATATATCAGCGCCGGAGCAGCAAGTTTCCGGGTCGTATTCAAAGCCTATCTCTTTGTTCTGCTCCGAGAAGAATATCATTCCGTCCATTCTTTCGGATACGAGCGGTATGCTGAACGGAAGCGTATTGAAGCTGACGGTGCCGGCCTGCCCTTTTTCGGTATCTATCGGAGTTACGCGCATAGAGATCGGCTGCTGTACGTTCAGCAGGATATATCCGGGAGCTTCGCCGGCTATAAGAGTATTGATGTCGCAGGTCTTATATACGGTCCCGCCCTGAGGATAGTAACGGTCACGGTTATCATCGGTAATGACTATGCCGCCTGTTTCGGCGTAGTTTTCGTATTCGACAAGCTCGGCAGTAAAATCCACACTGTTGTCGGAAGAAACACGAATCAGAGCATACATAAATATCGTGTTGTCCTTGACCGCATACAGCCTTATTGAAGCCTGCTGATCCCAGTAGCCTTCCTGCTTTGAAGGGTGCCAGACCGCGCTGAGCTTATCCAGACCAAAAATATACAAAAAATGGCGGTTATCCTTCTTCTGAAATCCAAGATTTCTGTCGCTGTAAACTGCCGTAAGCTCACCGACATCGGTCATTGCGTCAATCCGGCAGCCGTCCATCGCTACATGAAAGTGAATGCCGTCATTCATTCCGTCCCTTTCCGGATTGTACAGGTTTTTTATGGTGACGGTCTTATTCACGGTCATTTGTATCAGGTCGGGATATTCGTTTTCCGAAAGATAAATATTTCCCTGAACAAATTTGAAATCATCATAAGTATTTTTGCCCGTTTGCGGATCATCGGAGTATTCCTCCGAACCATCCGCCGCACTTGCCGCCGATGAAGTCTCCGATACCCCTGACTGCAGCTCTGCACTTTCTTTGCCGCGCATAGGCATCAGGATCATCAGCACAGCGCAAAGAGCGATCACCGCTGCGGCAGCAGCGCTCCAACGGATAAGCGAGATACGCCTGTTCCTTTGAAAGCTGTAATTTTCGGCTTCAGCTATATATTCGTCCTTTATGGCATCGATCAGTTTATCTGCTTTCATGCTGACACACCCCTTTTCTCCAGATATTCCTTCAGTTTTTTCCTTATTCGTGAAAGTTTTGTGCGTATGGCTCCTTCCCTCATTCCGCTTAGCCTTGAAAGCTGCTCGTAGCTGTCCGAGTACCAGTACCGGCGTATAAACAGCACTCTGTCAGGCTTTTTCAGACCGGACAGGAATGTGTTTATCATCTCCCGGAGCTGCTCAGCATCAAACCGGCTTTCGATCTCATTATTATCTGATATAGCATCGGAAAGCTCGTTAAGACACACACCATGATTTGCGCGGCGTTTCAGAGCGTTTTCGTATCCTGAGCGTTTAAGCGCCAGATTTCGGGCTATTCTGCAGGTGTATGCCTGCAGGCAGTCCGGTTTTTCGGGAGGGATAGCATTCCACACGGCAAGGCAGGTATCATTGACACATTCCTCCGCATCACGGACATCGCTGAGGATATTATTCGCTATATGCAGGCACATTGAGCCGTATTTATCGTTCAGAGCCGTAAGAGCATCCTCCGAACGGTCAAAAAATAGCTTTATTATCTGTTCATCCTCCATTTTTTCGCCTCCCGCTTTTAAATAGTGCTTACTATAATTATAGTACGATTCCGTTCTGCAATGTTACACAATTTTCAAAAAAATCCGTCAGTGAAAAAATTATCTTATACATCAAATTCAGTTTCAGGATGCGGTGTAGTTAAAAGCTCATAGTTCAAGTTTTTTAGGAAAAGGGTTCCCCCAGTGCAGCTTGCAGCGCAAAATTGATTTCACAATGCTCTGCGCTGCCCGCTTGATATATTTATATTTTTATGCTATAATACCTGAATAGAATATACAATAATGATAATTGCATGAAAT
>CADBPE010000159.1 GCA_902796475.1 uncultured Ruminococcus sp. | reverse complement strand
TTTTTATCAAAAAGAATATCAAAGTCAGACATCTGCCGCATACCGATAGAAGGGTATAAGTCCTTGATCACAGTACCCTTCAGGGGCATATACCAGATACCATCTGCCTCCATACTCTGAAAAAGCAGTTCCTTGTCAATTTCCATGACAGTTACCTTACGGATAGCTTTTGCTTTTTCCTGCTCAAATTCATGGTCTTTTATACCGGCTTTTTCCAGAGCATAAGCTACAGCAGCAGTAAGTGTATGTCTTTTGGCGGCTTTTAACAGGTGCACCAAATTAAATGTATTGATTATATTTTTGTCCGGCACAGTATCATTAACAGCACAGCCGCATAGATAAATAACATGATCTACCGCCTGTCGGTATTCCTCTCTGGTCAAGAACGATCAACTCCTTCAGTGTCAGCCTGTATCTATTATATCATTTTCGGTAACGATAATCAATACAAAACCATCGCTGCGGATACTTTTATTTAGTTTTATCTTTATTTTACAATGCGCGATTATTAATTCATTATGGAAAACCAATTGTATTTTCAGGAAACGATGATCTATCGAAGAACTCAAAAAACAGAGCCGGAAATGAACCCTGACTCTGTTTTGATAATCATTCAATGATAAAAAATCATGCAATATTCGGTTGTACAAGTGCCGATTTATAAGATAGCCTCCTGTCGTTATTTCCTCCGGTCAGACCCGATCGGATATAAGCGGCATTACTGTATCTTCGGCAGGCTCTTGTCCGCTTTATTCAGTTCCTTTTTATAGACTATGCGGGAGTATACGATGCAGGCAGCAGTGCCGGTCATCAGGAAGACAAGCATCAATATTACTGAAACTGTCTGCGCTGTGAGTGCTGCGCCGATGATAGTGAGAGCGCCGGTCAGCATCAAAACCGCTGCTCCGAACATATTGCTTTTGCGCCATGTGATGTCATTATACATTGTCCATTTTGTCCTTAATCCCATTATCCTGTTTTTCCTGCTTTTCGGGATAAAATTTGCCATTACTATCATAAGAACGCCAAACAGTATGCAAACTATCCTGACTGTATCGACAGCAGTATTATCCGCTTTTTCTTTTGACATGGAGTAAGCGTTGTACAGGATAAAGCCGTCCACTGCATTGAAAAACACGGCAATGCAGAGGACGATTATTTTCATGATCTTAGCGTTTGATGCGGCGCCTGCGCGTTCCTTTTCATCAGGCATACTGTGCGATCTTTTCTCAAAGAAGGCGATGAGAAAGCTGAATAGCAGTATCACCGCAATAACTATTGCCGGTACGATAAAAAGCTCATATTTTGAGCCCCATCTGTCCGCTTTGCCTGAGATGTCAAAGTGCATGGGTACGCTCTCAGGCATAAACTGCATCAGTACCGCTGTTGCGATAAGCGGTATCATTGTTACAGACCAGATGATTCTTTTCATATCAGTCACCTCCGAATTGTTTTACCCAAAGTATCAGCTCGTCAAACACGCTTGTGTTTATCTCATAATAAACGAAATTTTTGCTCTTGTACTCCATTACAAGATCAGCCTGTTTCAGCATTCTGAGATGGTACGACAGCGCTGCCGGTGTGATGTCCAGTTCAGCGGCAATTTCACCGGCGCTCATGCGTCCGTTTTTGAGCATGACAAGGATATCCCGCCGCTGCTTGTCCGAAAGGACCTTGAATATATTGTTTTCGCCCATCATTCACCACCTACTTAAAATTTATTTTAAATAGATTATATGTCTTCTTTTGTCTGTTGTCAAGAAGTATTTAAAAAATATTTTAAATAGTTGCCGATTACCGATCTCACGCCGAAAGATACCGAAACCGGTTGTTTTTTAATAGTCTGAGTGTTATAATTGAATTAATGAAGGCGCAAACGCTTTTAAGCGGCAGTTCTGTTCAGTCTGCCGCATACTCCGGTAAAATATAGGATCAGACGCTTTATATTATATCAGGGAAGTGATCTCATGGGCAAGGTAAAGAATAATGTTTTGTTTATGTTTTATACGGTCATTCTCGGCTCGATAGTCGGACTTATCATCTGGGGATTTCTGCGGATAATGAACTATGGCATAGAATTTTTGTGGGAATATCTTCCGTCGCAGCTGAACTTTCCTCTCTATACAGTCTGTGTCTGTACAGCAGGAGGACTTATCGTCGGCGTATGGAAGCGCAAATTCGGCGACTATCCCGAAGAGCTTACGGGAGTTATAGTCAGAATAAAAAAGACCGGACGCTATCCTTATAATAATGTTTTTTCTACTATCGTTTCCTCGCTTATCCCACTGCTGACAGGCGCAAGCATCGGTCCGGAGGCAGGTCTTACGGGCATTATTGCCGGACTCTGCACCTGGGTCGGCGACAAGCTGAAGGGCTTTCGCAGGGAGGTGCAGGAGCTTACCGCTATCGGAATGAGCGCCACATTGGGAACGATATTCCGTTCTCCGATGTTCGGTTTTATGGAGCCTCTCGAATCGGACGATGAGACCACTCTGCCTAAGACATCAAAGATAGTTCTGTATTTTGCGGCGATACTCAGCTCCTTCGGCGTTTTCGTCCTGATGAACAATCTTTTCGGTATACAAATGGGCATAGAGGGCATTGAGGGTGACAGGATACCTGCTGAAAACTACATTTATGCTGTTCCGCTTGTTCTTGTCGGTATAGCCGCAGGATATATCTATTTTGCCTTCAAGAAGCTCACGGATATGATCGGGCAGCGGCTGAAAAAATTCGTTGTACTGCGCGCCGTATGCGGCGGTCTTATCCTCGGCATATCTGGCACCTTCCTTCCGCTGACAATGTTTTCGGGCGAGCATCAGATACCGGCGGTCATTGCGGATATGGAAAAGATCGGCGCTGTGATGCTTCTTATCATTGCTGCCGCCAAGCTTCTGCTGACGAATATATGTATAGATTCCGGACTGAAGGGCGGGCATTTCTTTCCCATTATCTTCTGCGGGATAAGCATAGGCTGTGCCATGAGCCTGCTGCTCGGCGTTAACGTCCTGTTCA
>CADBPE010000158.1 GCA_902796475.1 uncultured Ruminococcus sp. | reverse complement strand
GCGCAGGGCGTCCCCTCTCAAAAAACAGTCCACCGGACTGTTTTTTGATTCACCCCTGCGGAGCGCTTGAAGCATAGGGATTTCGCTGCCTGCGGGCAGCGAGTCAGTGGGACTTTTAGAAAAAAGTCCCCCCGACACCCCCGAAAACCGTGTTTTATAAATCTTAATAACGCAAAATTGGGAGCGCAGGCTCTGCGCCAAGCCTTTGAAAAGGCTTGAGCGAAACTTTTGTGTTTGGTTTTTTGTTTGATATTTTTTGGCGCGGGCTGCTGCGTTTCCGCTTGTTTATCTGTGAGCGCGAATACGGGGGCGGCAGCTTGCCGCCGCAGGCTCTGCGCCGAAACTTTTGTGTTGGGTTTTTTGGAAGTGCTTCCGTCACAAACAGATCATACCACCTGAAAAATGTAAAATTTGAGATAATCAGTTTCCGGCACGTTCCAAAGAATGGGATGGTCAGGCGCCTGCTGGCGGGCTTCTATCTGACGAAGCGAAACATGCGCATCAAAAGCGGCGCTCTTGAGCATCGAACGGAAAAGCTCGTCCTTCATAAAGTGTGAGCATGAGCATGTCGCAAGATATCCTCCCCTTGGCAGCAGTCTCATGGCACGAAGATTTATCTCTTTATATCCTCTCATGGCGCTGTCAACGGTTGCGCGTGACTTTGTAAAAGCCGGCGGGTCAAGAATAATAAAGTCATATCCTTCACTTTTGGAAATTTCCGGAAGCAGATCAAAAACATTGGCAGCCTTAAACGACATTTTTCCTTCAAGTCCGTTAAGAGCCGCATTGCTCCTTGCCATTTCTACGGCATCTTCAGAAATATCAACTGCGCACACATGCTCGGCGCCGCCCTTGGCTGCATTAAGCGCAAAAGATCCTGTGTGAGTAAAGCAGTCCAGCACACGCCTGCCCTTTGCAAGCTTTGAAACGGCAAGACGGTTGTACTTCTGGTCAAGAAAGAATCCCGTTTTCTGTCCGTTTTCAAAATCTACATTATAGCGTATACCGTTTTCGGTGATCTCGGTGCGTGTTGAATCCGGCTGAGCCGCACCATTCAGACTGTAAAAGCCCTTATTCTGGGTCATGCCCTCCAGTTCACGGATAGAAACATCATTTCTTTCAAAAATGCCGCTTATCTTTTCCCCGTCCTCCGTCAGCACCTTGAAGATCAGCGGAAAGATAATGTCCTTGCGCTGCTCTATTCCGAGAGAAAGCGTCTGCGTGACCAGAATATCCCCGAAACGGTCAACAGTCAGACCGGGAAATCCGTCCGCTTCACCGAAGATAATGCGGCAACAGCCGATGTCACTGCCCATAACTGTCTTTCGGTAATCCCACGCATAGCGTATGCGTCTTTCAAAAAAAGCCTCGTCGAACTTATCATTTATATTTGTAGAAATTATCCTTATCTTGATCTTTGAATTGTCGTTGTAAAAGCCCGTACCGAGATATCTGCCCTTGCCTGAAAGAACGTCCACCAGCTCACCGTCATAAGGTCTGCCGTCAAACCTTGTCAGCTCGCCGTCATACACCCAAGGGTGTCCCTGTATTACCGATGATTCTGCTTTTTTGGTTATCTCTATGGTTTTAAGACCTCTGCTTTTGTATGCCATTTCATTTCCTCCGCTGCCTTTGATTTTTCTTTTCGACTATACCTTACATTATAATACAAAATCTTCCGTGTTGCAATGACAATAATTGACGCTGACGGGATAAGCCGGCAAAATATTTTTTGAGAATTTTTTAATAATGTATTGCATTTTCCGGCATGATATGTTATAATTCGTTTGTTATCTATGGAGAAACGAAAGAGGTGAGTAACCATGAAGGAAAACATTCATCCTAAGTATCAGCAGACGACCATTACATGTGCTTGCGGCAATGTTATTGAAACAGGTTCTACCAAGAGCAACATCCGTGTTGAAATCTGCTCAAAGTGTCACCCGTTCTTCACAGGCAGACAGAAGCTTGTTGACACAGGCGGACGTGTTGATAAATTCAAGAAGCGCTATGGTATGGGTAAGTAATCGATTCGTTGGTTCAGTCAGGGCGGCACAGACTTGTGTCGTCCTTTTCTGTCTATACATCAGATACGGTCTGTCGTTTTCAAAACCGCGCAGGCTCGTGTCTTTTTTTATCAGGAGGTGTATCAATGCAGAGCTACAAGACCGTTGAATACGAAGCAAAGGACGAATTTATCGAACAGCGTTCACGTTTTATCGGATATGTGAAGCCCGTCACCACCGAGGAGGAGGCTCTTGATTTCATCAACGAAAAGCGCCAGAAGCACTGGGACGCCACTCATAATGTGTATGCCTATTCCCTGCGCCAGGGACAGCTGCGCCGTTACAGTGATGACGGCGAACCTCACGGCACTGCCGGCATGCCTACACTTGATGTAATACTTAAATCTGACGTTACAGATGTTGTCGTTGTGGTGACCCGTTATTTCGGCGGTATTCTTCTTGGAACGGGCGGACTTGTCCGCGCCTATACCAGAGGCGCCCGCATAGCTCTTGATGCCGGCGGGATAATCACCATGGAAAACTGCGCAGTGGCTTCTCTAAGCTGCGACTATTCAAGATACGGGAAGATCGCCGCTCTGATACCCGCTGCCGGCGGGATTATCGACGACACCGCCTTTACAGACTGCGTGAACATTTCCTATCACATTCCAAAAGGGAATGTCGAATCCTTCCGCAAGCAGCTCACCGACCTTACCGGCGGCGCCGTTGAAACGGAGATCATTGACGAGAAATTTTTCAAGATATAATTTCAGGCACGTCACGGAAAACAATTTTTCGCTGCAAGCTGCGCTGAGGGGGCGCCCCTCCTGAAACACTTGTATTTTGTGATCAAAATGCAGTAAAGATTGTTCTTTGATAGTATGCTTTTTTTGAAAATTGATTTCCGTACACCCACGAAAGCTGAGTTTCAATACATTTACGGGTGAAATTTTATGACGATCACCGGTCAGAGCATAAAATTTTTTGCAAAAATAAAGGTATATAGCGATTATTTTGCGTATAATCTATTAGAAGCTTTAGTCAAGGAGGGCGGATCATGGAACCTCGTCTGGTTTTTGAGGATATCGAAAGAAAAAATTTCTCCCCCTTTGCCTGCCTGTCTTCTGAAAGCAGAGGGCGGCTGCGTGATGAGGAAAAATGTCCCGTGAGAACGGATTTTCAGCGTGACAGGGACAGGATAATCCACTGCAAGGCTTTCAGACGTCTGAAGCATAAAACACAGGTCTTTTTGTCACCCGAAGGAGACCACTACCGCACCCGACTTACACACACCCTCGAGGTCGCTCAGATAGCCCGTACCATAGCAAGAGCCTTGCGCCTGAATGAAGACCTGACAGAAGCCATCTCCCTCGGCCATGACCTGGGACATACTCCGTTCGGTCATGCCGGAGAAAGAGCCTTGAACGAGCTTTATGAAAAGGGCTTCAATCACTATGAGCAAAGCCTGCGTGTTGTGGACGTTCTTGCAAAGGGCGGTCAGGGGCTTAACCTTACATACGAAACAAGAAACGGAATACTCTGCCACACCAGGGGACAGGAAGCCGACACCATGGAGGGCAGGATCGTGCGTATCGCCGACCGCATAGCCTACATGAACCATGATATTGACGATGCAGTGCGGGCAGGCGTTCTGTCCGCTGACGATATACCAAAAAAGATAACCGATGTGCTCGGTCACACTACGACATCAAGAATAAACACTATGGTAATGTCTGTTATCGACAATACGGAGGGCGACAAACTCAGAATGTCGGACGATGTGGCGGAGGTGTTTGATGAACTGCATAAATTCATGTTTGACAGAGTTTACTGCAACGAGTACGCCAAACGCGAAGAAAAAAAGGTACCTGAGCTTATAAGCCTGCTTTACTCATATTTTAAAAAGCATCCAGAAGCGCTGCCCGTGAAGCTGCAGGCCGTAGCAAAGCGCGAAGGTATCGAAAGAGCCGTATGCGACCATATTTCGGGAATGACCGACCAGTATGCTACCGACAAATTCAAGGAAATATATATTCCGGTGGCATGGAAAACGAATCAGAGTCAATCTTGAATGTAAAGGAGTTAAAATGAGTATACCTCAGGAATTTATTTCGGAACTGAAAATGCGTTCCGATATCGTTGACGTTGTATCCTCTTATGTAAAGCTGAAAAGATCCGGCAGGAACTATCTTGGTCTGTGCCCATTTCACGGAGAAAAGACGCCGTCATTTACGGTATCGCCGGACAAAGGCTTCTTCTACTGCTTCGGCTGTCATGTGGGCGGCGACGTTATCGGCTTTATAAAGCAGGCGGAAAATCTCGACTACGTTGAAGCGATAAAATTTCTTGCTCAGAGAGCCGGAATGACGGTCCCCGAAAACGCCGCCGACAGCGGTATGTCACGACTAAGGACAAGAGTTTACGAGGCTAACCGGGCTGCCGCAAGATTTTTCAACAAGCAGCTTTATACGGAAGAGGGCCGTGAAGCCTACAATTATTTG
>CADBPE010000157.1 GCA_902796475.1 uncultured Ruminococcus sp. | reverse complement strand
CTGTCTGAAAGCAAGACGACCGATACGACCGAAACCATTGATTGCAACTTTTACTGACATGGGAATTACCTCCTAATAATTTACTATAAGTATTATACAACATTTTCAAGCAAATTACAAGACCTATTGAAAATTTTTCCTAAAAGGAATGCAAAACTTTTCATAATCCTTCAAACCCGCTTATAATGCGGCTTTTATCTCTTTCTGAAGTGTGCGCTCCCGATCTTTCGCCGCCAGCTTGCCAAAACAAAAGGATACTTTTTGTGCCCGCCCTGTTACATACAATATTATGACTTGTTTTTTGGATATTGTTGGTTTATAATTATACTGGTATATTTTTTTGTTATATCATAAAAAACATTTTGACAGAAAGGAGAACATAATGGCTTTTAACGATCAGGAACGCCGCGGAAGCCGCCCGCCCTTCCAATACGGACGAAACACGGCTGACCGCAGAAGCAGCTATACAGATATTTACAGCAGCTACACGGACATTTACAGTCATTCATCAGACACCCGCAAGGATCGGCCTAAAAAGCGTCCCGCAAAATCAAAGACCGCTTTGCCTGCCGCCGCCGAAAAGCCCCTGAGCAGTCTTGAACAACTCAGAATAACAATGATTCTTCTGTTTGTCTTTGCCTCGCTGTTTTCGCTTATATATTTTTCGGCGTTTATCTTTCAAAAAAGATCCGGCAGCAGCGCAGACACTCCCGCCGCAAACGAAATGTCAGATATTCCCGTTTCAGAGCCGGTAAGTCCGCCGCCTGCCGAAGACCCGAAAACAAAAGATATTTCCGATGCCGAAGGTACAGAGGAAGAAAACAGCGAACAGTCCTCAGAAGATGAAATATCAGACGAAAGTTCGGATGAAAGCTCCGATGAAAATTCCGACGAAAATTCCGACGAAAGCTCCGATGAAAATTCCGACGAAAACTCAGACGAAAATTCCGACGAAAGCTCCGATGAAGAAAGCGTGAATGAAGAGGAAAGCAAAGAGAGCAATTCCTCATATCCGGCAAACGACCTGAGCGGTCTGCTGACGTTGGACTATAAATATATATACAGCGGCGACCTTGTGCTTGTAAACAAAAATTACAAATGCCGCAGCAACGGCGAGGACACTCTGCCGCTGATAAACACCCGCAGAATGGAGCTTTACGGACTGACCGACGCCAATGTTTCGCTTAACGCCGGCATCATAGGCAATCTGAACACCATGTTTACCGACTTCTATGATGTATACGGTGACACGTTAGTGATGATCGCATGCGGTTACCGAAGCTTTTCCACACAGCTAAACCTGTATAATGCCGAGATCCTCAACATAGGCAGAGAACGCGCCGAATACTGGGTAGCGCCTCCCGGCTACAGCGAGCATCAGACAGGTCTGGCATTCGACCTTAATCTGATCGCAGGAGAGGAAAACGGCGACGGCAACATCATATACGACGGCAACGACATATATTCATGGATAAACGAAAACTGCAGCCGCTACGGGTTCATCGTGCGTTATCCGGAGGGCAAAGAGGACATCACCGGCTACGAGGCTGAGCCCTGGCATTTCCGCTATGTGGGCGAGGCTGCCGCTGCCTACATTGACGCAAACGGCATTACTCTTGAGGAATATATAGATATCCTGCACAGCCATAATATAAGCGACCCGCTGAGAATTTACGCAGAGGGCAGGAATTACAGCGTTTACTTCACCCCGGCAGAGTTTACCGGCCCCACGCATATCACCGTACCCACCGGTCACAGCTACACTGTTTCGGGCGACAATTACAGCGGATTCATTGTTACGGTAGACCTCGATTCCGAGATCGAAGCTTCGGTATCCTACGATGATAACGAGTACCCATACGAAGCCGACGAAACCGATCATTATTACGAGGACTGACGCCCGCAATATCCAAGTAAAAAAACGAGCAGCCGACATTCATTAACGAAAGTCAGCTGCTCTTTTTTATGCTTTATGTATCACTTTTTGCTGTCGTAGCCGTCATCATAATCAATATTGTCGATCTCATCAAGCTCAGGATCCTCAAAGGTGATCTTTTCTTCCGATACCTTCTTGCTTGATTTTGTCTGAACATCCTTACTCTTGACCCTGACCACGTTCTTATCCTTCTTTGACCTGCTCTTGCTGCCGTTCCCGGAAGGAGGAATAACGCCGGCAGCCTCCAGCTCATCAGTCTTCTTTTTAACGATACCTGAAAGATACATGATCGAGAAAAGATCCCAGATACCGCTTATAACGAAGGCTATGCCGATAATTATCGTCACCAGTACAGCCAGACCGTCCTTAGTATCCACCCAGCCCGGACGAATTATTGCGATAATTCCGAAAACAATAAGAAGTATCGCTATCAGCAGATGCACCCACCAGAACCGCACCTTCAGTTTCATATAATTGATAGCGTTCTGTAGCTTGAATACAGCCGCCACCAGCACCGCCAGCACCAGCGCAGAATTGAGCAGGTCGGAAAATCTCGACGGCTGCGTTAAGAAGAAAACGCCGAAACCGATCATTGCCACACCCTGAACAAGCGCAAACGAACCGAACATTTCGTCCGCTTTTAGTCTGAGGAAAGCAATGCACCTGATAACGCCCCAGATACAGAGCACACCTCCAAGTATCTGTCCGATAAACTCTGTAAACGGCTTTGGAATAACTATCATTACCGCGCCGAGAACGATCATCGCAATATTTATAACGATCATCTCGTTCTTCATTTCCTTAATACGGTTCCTGACCTGTTCAAAGCCATTATCCATCTCTTCAGGATCTTCTTTTTTCTTTGCCATTAAAATACCCCCTTTTATGGAAATTTTTATCCAATCAAGAATATTATAGCACCAGCATTGTAATTTGTACATACATTTTTTTGATAAAATAGTAACAATTTTGTATATTTTATTGAAAGCGATGATCCGAATAATAAATTCCCGCAAAATTTTCCGTACAGGAATATTGTGACGTTCATTTGATCTTTTTTATTTTTTTCCAGTATTCCGCATAGGCTTGTTCCGTCTTGTTTTTGCCCGGCTCATAATAAACCGTCCCGGCTAAAGAATCAGGCAAATACTGCTGCTCTACCCAGTGATCCGGATAATTGTGCGGGTACAGATAGTTCTGACCCTTTACTTTCGCATCCTCGCCGTCATAATGCTTATTCTGCAGCTGTCTCGGAAAACCGCCGCCCTTTCCCGACTGAACGTCTGCCATTGCCTTTCCTATTGCCTCATAAGCCGAATTAGATTTAGGCGACATCGCCACCAGTATAACCGCATCTGCCAAAGGTATCCTCGCTTCCGGCAGACCTACCATCATGGCAGCATCTACGGCAGCCTTTACGATCGGTATTATTTGCGGATTTGCAAGCCCGACATCCTCGCAGGCGCACACCATGAGCCTTCTGCACGCAGACGGCAGATCGTCGGCGGCAAGTATCCGGGCAAGATAGTGTACAGCCGCATCAGGATCCGACCCGCGCATAGACTTCTGAAAAGCCGACAGAAGATCATAATGCTCGTCGCCCTCACGGTCATACTTCACGGCGCTTTTCTGGGTAAGAGCAGTCACCGTTTCATAGTCGATCTCTCTTTTGCCGCCTGAAGCTCCCGAAGCGATAAATGAAAGCTCAACGGCATTCACCGCCTTGCGCACATCACCGCCGCAGGCGTATGCGATATGCTCAACGGCTTTGTCGGAAACGGATATTTCCTCACCGCTTTCCTTTTCGAGAAAGGCGAAGGCTCTGCGCACAGCCTTCTCAACATCAGCCTTTTCAAGAGCTTTGAACTCGAACACCGTAGAACGGCTGAGAATGGCGCTGTATACATAAAAATACGGATTTTCCGTAGTAGATGCGATAAGCGTAATGCTGCCGTTCTCGATAAACTCCAGAAGAGTCTGCTGCTGCTTCTTGTTAAAATACTGTATCTCGTCAAGATAGAGCAAAATGCCGTTTATCCCGCTGAAACCCGAAAGCTCATCAACGATGCTCCGTATATCCGCAGTAGTAGCGGTAGTGCCGTTGAGCTTTCGGAGCGTTCGGTTGGTCTTTTTGGCTATCATAGTCGCAAGAGTGGTCTTGCCCACACCGGAAGGACCGTAAAACACCATATTGGGTATGCTGCCGGATTCTATTATTCGTCTTAATGGCTTATCCTTATCCAGAAGATGGTGCTGACCTGCGATATCATCAAGTGTCTGGGGTCTCAGCCTGTCCGCAAGAGGAGAGTTAGTCATATCTGTCACCTGCTTTTTTGAATTGATATAAATATAGCAGAAAATCCGATTCTAATCAACAATAATTTTCAGCATAGAGCTTTCGCCGTCGGCGCCGCCCGAAAACCGTGTTTTTATCTAACGATCAATATTATATGCCTGACATCTGAAACTCTGCCAGAACCGCGCAAGCAAAAAGCCGGCTGACAGAATATCCGTCAGTCGGCCTGAATTTTTAAGTTCCCGCGACCCGCCCTCATCTATGGTCAATGCTTGGTAGTAACAATAAATGATAACAGTACATTTGTACATTATCGGAGCAAAACAATACACAAAAACCTTGCTCAATGGCGCACATACGATCTGTTAAAAACAGCAAACTTTTTTACATTCGCCCCACAGACTACAAAACCTAAAGAAAAAGCATTTATCAAAGCAGCTCCGTTGTCCAGTTAAGCGCCTGGATGCGGTTGTCTGTTTCACGCAGAGCCTTGGACATAAGGTCAAGCTTCTGCTGCAGGCTGCGCACGTTCACGGTGCTGAGTATCTTGATCTCGGAGAATCTTGCGCGGCTTGGCGCAGAGGATGCCGATGAAATAATGTCACGGTAAGCTCTTATTCTTATCTTGAGGGAATCACGCTTCGCTATGAGCTGTGTAAGCGACTCGTGGCCGTCAACCGTAAGATTGTTGGTCTTGTTGATGCTCGCCATAAGAAGTTCAAGTCTGTCGATGCACTCATCAAGCTCAATAAGAAGTACCTCAGGATCCTCTGCGGGATCCTCTCCCTCCTGAACAAGCGTGTTTGTTTCAAGTCTTTCCCTGAGCTGCTCAATCTTTACATTAAGATCAGCTCTTTCCTGAAGCGCTTCTGCTAATTTCATAAGTAAAACCTCCCAATTATATTTGACATACTGTTTATTAACGATGTGATCATACCGCCGGAAGTCAAAACAAATCTCATAATATACCAATACTACCATTTTAACCTATTCCGGCTGTAAATGCAATACATTTGTACAATGAAAATCGAAAAATGGAATAATTTGGGCATATATTAAAAAATTTCAGATTTTCATGCAGCATGACTTTTATCCTCGCTGATGATCTGACAAGATAAAAATATAACAAAAAATCCCATCCTTGCAGATGGGATTTATATTAAAGGGCTCGCACCCTGGAAACTGAATAAAGCAAGCAAAAGAAAACCAAGTAACACTTGGACAAGCCCTCGACCAATTAGTACTGCCAAGCTGAACGCCTCGCGACGCTTACACATGCAGCCTATCAACCTCATAGTCTATAAGGGGTCTTAACTGATTAACTCAGTGGGATATCTAATCTTGGAGTCG
>CADBPE010000156.1 GCA_902796475.1 uncultured Ruminococcus sp. | reverse complement strand
GGGCAGAGCTTACAGCACAACAGCAACAATGACCTTCAAGCCCGCTGCTGCCGCTACCTACAATGTAAAGGTATATGTAAAGGATGCTAAGGGCACAGCTGCTTCAAAGTCATTCACGATCAAGTGCACAAAGGCTGCTTCTACAACAACAGCACTCGCAAACAACTCATTCCTTTCTGCAACATCCATCAAGCTCGGAAATAAAGTAACAGTAACAGGCAAGCCCTCAGGCGGCACATCACCCTACAAGTATGCGGTCTCCTACAAGAAGGCTTCAAGCGACAGCTTTACAACTGTTCAGAACTACAGCACCAACAGGATCGTAGAGATAAAGCCCTCAACTGCTACAAAGTATGTTATCCGTGTGAAGATCAAGGATGCAGCAGGAAACATGAAAGCTAAGGATCTTACTCTGACAGTTACAAAGTGATCCGACTCTGATATTTTGATAAATACAGCAGTCTGACAATGGCCTCTCCCCGCAAGGGGAGAGGTTTTTTGTTGTACGCTTTTGGGGTGCAGAGTACGTCCTGCCGGTTGCCGTACAAAAAACCAACTTCTATGCGGATGGCGGGAGCATCCCGTAAAAATTCAGATATAATTAAGAAACTGTAAAAATGCTGTAATAAACTATACAGAAATCCGGCGAATGAAGCACAATTATATATTGAAAATTACGAAATCCTGTGGTAAAATTATAAAAGGAAAGGAGCGTGTAGAATCATGAACACAAAAACAAACATACTCAGAAAAACACTAAGCTTCCTGCTCGTTGTGTTTCTTATTGCAGGTACGATGTTCACGGGTGCGGCGACTGTGAATGTAAATGCGGCAGCTACTATTAAGGTAAGGATCGCTAACGTCAGGAAAATGTACACAGATGCAAAGGAATATCTCGACCTTATCAACACCTACCGTTCACAGAATGGCAAAAAGGCTCTTACAATGGATAAGACTTATCTTGAAAATGCCATGCTGAGAGCGGCTGAGCTTTCACTTTATGTTTCGGCGTATACCCCGGCAGGAGAAAACGGCGCATCTTACGCTTCGGGAGCTTCTGACAGCGCTGAGGTCATCGGCTATGATATGCCGAATCTCAATTATGCTCTGGATAACATGAAAAAGACGTCTGACAGCGTACTGCTTAACAGCAGCTACAAATCCGCAGGCGTGGGCATTGTAAACGTGAACGGAAAGAAGTTTTACAGCCTGCTTGTATCCTCAAAAACTCCGGTAGCAGTCCCCAACTCTACATTTGACCAGGGAACAGTTACCGTTGCTCAGGATATCACTACAAAGCCTGATGTTATTTCACAGATATCTCCGGCTTACGGTACGGTACAGTCGGTTTACTGCGGAAGCAGCCTTGCCGCTAATGTAAAAGTGACCAACAAGAATTATCCGAACCATTTTGTTTATCTTACTTCGGACTATGCAGCTGTAAATCTTTCTGATAATAATGTATTCAGCTACAGCAACGGCAGAGTGTATGCCCAGTATCCCGGTTCCTGCATAATGACGATCATGTATAACAATTCGTACGATTATTCGGCAAGCGTGACTATCGAAGCTATCGGCAAGCCGTTCTCGGAGTGCAGGTTCAGCGAGGTACCCGATCAGGTATATATAGGCTCAGCGATCACTCCCACGGTGACTGTAACAGCAGCCGACGGAACAACGCTTGTAAAGGGCGTTGATTATAATGTTACCTATGAAAATAATGTGAAGGTCGGCGTTGCTACCATACACATTGAAGGAAAGGGCGCATACGCAGGACAGAAAAGGGATATCAGGTTCAGCATCATTTCGAGCGGATCTGACCCCGGCACCTATTTCGGAGTGTCTATCATCGTTTCAAAGTCTTCTGTTCCTTTGGGTGAGTCCGTAAAGCTGACGGCTGTAACTACCGGAGGCATGGCGCCTATCAATTATACATACTCTTACGCGCCTTACGGCACCAGCGAATGGAAAAATATTGCAAGCACAACCAGCACAACCTGTACATTCAAGCCACCGGCGGCAAAGCTTTACAATGTGAGGATAAATGCTGTTGATACATCAGGCAAAACGGCTTCTAAAACTGCTATGGTCAACGTTACAACGCCGCTTTCGGGAACATTGACCGTCAGCTCGCCTGTTACAGTCGGCGTAAAGCTTACGCTTACAGCGACCAGCAAGGGCGGCAGCGCACCTATACAGTATCAGTTCAGCGTGTTGAAGCCCGGCGCTTCAAATTATTCGCTTATAAAGGCTTACTCGGCTGAAACTACTGTTAAATACACGCCTTCGGCGGCAGGCACTTATAAATTCCTGCTTACACTAAAGAACAATACGGGCGAGGTCGCCAAGATCACGAAATCAGTTACGGCTTCATCGTCAACTCTTGTAAATAAGTCGGTCCTCTCCAAAACAGAGCTTGACTGCGGCAACAAGCTGACGATCAAGGCTGTTGCATCAAACGGAAAAGCGCCGTACAGCTACGCTTATCTTTATAAAAAGAGCAGCGACAGCAAATACCTTACTATCAAGAACTTCTCGGACACTGCAAGTATTGCGCATAAGCCCTCTGCGGCAGGCATATACAACTACTGCGTAAAGGTAAAGGATTCTACCGGCTACATCACAAAGAAGTATTTTACAGTTAAGGTTTACAGCGAGCTAAAGAATAACTCGAAGATCTCGGCATCAACAACTGTACCGGGCAAGCAGATAGTCATAACGGGCGCCGCATCCGGCGGAAAGACCGGTTATCAGTACGCTTACTATTATAAGCATACAAAGGCTACCAGCTACACGGCTATAAAGAACTATTCTACATCGACCACTACCAACTTTACGCTTTATAACAAGGGTACATATAATATAAGAGTAAAGGTCAAGGATGCTACGGGCAACGTGGTCAGCAAGGATTTTAACATTACGTTTGACACTACCTTGGGCAATATGTGCACCGTTTCACCGACAAGCATTACCGGATCCGGTACGGTAACAATAAAATTTGCGGCCAAGGGCGGCACTGCTCCTTACAAATACACCATGAGCTATAAGTCCCCGACCAGCCAGTCTTACACCTCCGAGGGCAGCTTTGCGGCTCTTACAAGCAAGACGGTTACTGCAAATATAAAGGGAACATGGGTATTCAGAGTAAAGGTCCAGGATGCAAGCGGCGCAATTATCGCAAAGTCGGTTGCGGTAAAGGTTTCATAAAAGCCTGATAACGATCCACAGCGGGAGTCCGGATATCCGTCGGGCTCCCTGCTTTTTTCAGAAGGCTCTTTATCGGGGCTTCCTATCATGGAGATCGATTTTCAAAAAACGATACGTCCGGGATGAAAGCTTCAATAAATTTCACGGCGTTTTAGTCACAAAATACAAGCTTTCCGGGAAGGGATACGGGGAGGCGCTTTTGCTCCTGTCAAAGGGTTTTCAACAGTATGATTTGCAGAGCAAAATTGTGATTGGCAGTTTTTACTAAATCTTAATTTGAAATTTATGCAATCATACAAATTTTCTAAAATATCATGATAAAAATTAAAAGTTTCTGTAAAAGAATTTACAAAGCGTTAATTTTGTTGTAATATTATATTAAAGAATTGCGCCTTTTGGCGTATATTTATAGGCTTCTGATCAAATCTTTATTTCTGGGAGGGGATATAAAATAACTGATTCAGAAAAACGTCCGCAAAAAACATCAAAATCCAACACAGAAAGAAGGAACAAAATGTTAACAAAAACCAAGTCTTTCTTTAAAAAGACACTAAGCACCATTTTGTCGGCGGCCTGTCTTCTGTCCGGAACAGCGGTATTCAGTACGGCAATACTTAGCTCTGAAAAGGCTGTTCTTGATGTCTCGGCTGCGTCTACTGTTTCTGCGGCTCCAAGATTCTCTTGGGACAACGCAACAGTGTACTTCCTGCTTACCGACCGTTTCTGCAACGGCGATACCTCTAACGACCACAGCTACGGCAGAGGCTGCGACCAGAACGGAAATGTTTTAAGCGGCTACAAAACAGAGGCTGCTTTCCAGGGCGGTGACTTCGCAGGTATCACAAAGAAGATCAAAGAGGGCTATTTTGACGAGCTCGGCGTAAACGCTATCTGGCTCTCAGCTCCTTATGAGCAGATCCACGGCTATGTTGTCGGCGGTTCGGCAAGTCCTTCATATCTTCACTATTCTTATCACGGCTACTATGTTCTTGACTATACCGAGACCGATAAGAACTTCGGTACAAAAGAAGACTTCAAGGAAATGGTAGACACCGCTCATGAACACGGCATCCGTATAGTATGCGATATCGTTATGAACCACGCAGGTTATAACGATCTCAAAACAATGTCCGAGTATGATTTCTGCCCCGCTTCCGGCTGGGAATCCTACTACTATTCACATCAGAACACAAATAATACCGACTATCACGGCTTTATCGACTATACCGATTCTTCCGCCTCTTCATGGCTGAATTGGTGGGGTCCCGATTGGATCCGCTGCGGTCTTCCCGGCGGATATCAGAACGGAAGCGGCGAGGTTGCCGGCTCTCTTGAAGGTCTTCCGGACTTTAAGACAGAATCAACTCAGTCCGTAGGTATTCCTAATGTCCTTAAAACAAAGTGGACAAAAGAAGGCACATACGATGCTAAGGTAGCAAAATACGGCAGCAGCGGCACAGTCCGCAGCTATCTTGTAAAATGGCTCACAGAATGGGTCAAGGAATTCGGTGTTGACGGCTTCCGCTGCGATACAGCAAAGCACGTTGAGATGGAATCATGGGTAGCTCTTAAAAATGCCGGTAAGGAAGCTCTCAATCAGTGGCGTCAGAACAACCCCAGCGCTCCCGGCGCAGACTGGACAGATGATTTCTGGATGACAGGTGAGTGCTTCGGTCATGGCCCTGACAAGAGCAACTACTTTACATCAGGCGCATTCGATTCCATGATCAACTTCGCATTCACAGCCGTTGGCCGCTGCAATGTTCCCGGCGCAGACAGCGTAGAGGGCGTTTACAGCAGCTATGCTTCAAAGTTCAACAACGATCCCTCCTTTAATATGCTTACATATCTTGCTTCTCACGATACTACGCTTATTACAGGAGACAGAAAATATGCAGGTTCCTTCCTGCTCATGTGTCCCGGCGGAGTACAGATCTATTACGGCGATGAAATATGCAGACCTCTGGCTCAGGTAAGCTCTGACTCAACAGCCGGCGCAGGTCACATGTTCAGAAGCTTCATGAACTGGGACAGCATGGACAAGGACGTTCTTGCTCACTGGCAGAAGGTCGGTCAGTTCAGAAACAACCACATTGCCGTAGGCGCAGGTCAGCACAAGCTTATCTCCACATACAGCAGTGACAGCGGCTACACATTTGCAAGAACATACAGCGCAAACGGTGTAGACGACAAGGTTGTTGTAACTCTCTTTGCAACCCCCAACAAGGACATCACAATTGATGTTTCTTCTGTATTCGCAGACGGCATCGAGGTCACAAACTTCTATGACGGCACTACCTGCAAGGTATCAGGCGGTAAGGTCTCCTTCAACACAGGCGCAAACGGTACTATTCTTATTCAGGAGCCCGACGGCGAAAAGGGTAAGGTAACAGTTACTCATATCGATCAGGATTCAGGCAAAACCATCAAGACCGAAACAATGGCCGGTCTTGTAGGCACAGAGTACACAGCACAGCCTCTCTCTCAGGACGGCTTCAAGCTTGCCAAGACCGTTGGTTCCAAGACAGGCACATATTCAGCTACACCTGCAGAGGTCACATTCTACTACACCTTTGACGACGTAAATTATGCCTATATCATTGTAAAGCATGTTGACGCAGCCAACGATTCAGAGCTTGCAGAGTCAACCACAGAGGTCGCAAAGGTAGGGACTACTTACAGCGCAACTCCGCTTACCATCAAGAACTACGAGGTAGACCTCACAAAGTCTACAAATACTTCAGGTACAGTTAAGCAGGGTACAACAACAGCTGTCTTCAAGTACAACTTTGTTGAGCCTACCAACCTTGTTGTTCACTACTACAACACAAACGGCTGGACAGGCCTTAATATGTACGCTTATGACGAGTCAGTATCTCCCACAAAGCAGTTCCTCGGTGCATGGCCCGGCAAGGCTATGACAGATGAGGGTAACGGCTGGTTCGTATGCGAGGTACCCGACATAGAGAGCGCAACAGTAATCTTCAACGGCAGCGGCGGACAGGAGCCTGCTCGTATGCAGCCCGGCTATGAACTTTCCGGCGAAGTTTATATCAAGGACGGCAAGCAGCAGACCGTGAGCAAGGTAATGGTCATCCACTGCGACACCAACGGCAAGACACTTGCTTCCGAGACACTCAAGGGTATGTCCGGCGATACTTACACAACATCTGCAAAGACTATTTCCGGCTACACACTCAAGACTACACCCGCAAACGCTACCGGCACATTCGCAGCAACCACAACAACAGTAACATACGTTTATCAGGCAGACGGTCCTTCTCCGGAGCAGCTTGTAAACAACTCCAAGCTTTCACCCGCAACTATTTCTGTTGGCGAAAGCGCAACCATCACAGGCGCAGCTTCAGGCGGTACACCTTCCTACACCTACAAGTATGAGTACAAGAAGAGCTCTGCTTCTTCTTACACCACCATCAAGGACTTCAGCACATCCACAACAGCAAAGCTCACTCCCACAGCAGCCGGCACTTACAATGTAAAGGTAACTGTTAAGGACAGCGCAGGCGAAACAGCTGTAAAGTCACTTACACTTACAGTTGAGGATAATCCGGAGCCTGAAACTCTTACAAACAAGTCCACAATTTCCGCAACATCAATTACTCTCGGCAGCAGCGTTGTTATCAGATGCGCAGGCGAAGGCGGCAAAACACCTTACAAGTATCAGGTAACAGCCAAGAAGTCATCAAGCACAACATGGTCAACTGTAGCTTCCTACAGCACCACATCTGCTGTCAAGTTCACACCTAAGACTGCTACTACCTACAACGTAAGAGCTTATGTTAAGGATGCAGAAGGAACTGTAAAGGCAAAGGCATTCACAGTTAAGGTCAATCCCGCACCTCTTACCAACAAGTCAACAGTATCGGCTACAACGGTAGCAGCTACAAAGAGCATCACCATCACAGGCGCAGCAACAGACGGCACATCACCCTATTCATATGCAGCATACTACAAGAAGTCAACTGCTGACAGCTACACCTCACTCAGAAGCTACAGCACTACCAAGACCATCACATTTACTCCCAAAACATCAGGCACCTACACACTTATCGTAAAGGTCAAGGACAATGCAGGCACAGTTGTAAGCAAGACCTTCACGATCAAGGCTACAGCAGCGCCTCTTACCAACAAATCAACGATTTCGGCCACATCTCTTACACTTGGCAAGAGCGTGACCATTACAGGCGCAGCAACAGGCGGCACAACTCCTTATCAGTATGCAGCATACTATAAGAGATCTACCGCTTCCGATTACACCAAGCTCAGAGGTCTCAGCACAACAAAGACTATCACCTTCAAGCCCACAAAGGCCGGCACCTACGACATCAAGGTTTATGTTAAGGATGCAAAGGGCACAACAGCAACAAAGAGCTTTAAAGTAACAGCCAAGGCTGGCGCTCTTACAAACACCTCTACACCTGCGGCTACAACTGCTGCATACGGCAGCAGCATCAAGATCACAGGTTCAGCTACCGGCGGCACAACTCCATATCAGTTCGCAGGCTACTACAAGAAGTACGGCACAGACAGCTACACCAATTTCAGATCATACAGCACAACAGCCACAATGTACTTCAAGGCTCCCGCAGCAGGCAAGTACCAGCTCCGTCTTAAGGTAAAGGACGCTGCCGGCACAGTTGCCAACAAGGATGTAGTTGTTACATTCTCATCATCTTCCACAACAGCACTTGCAAACAACTCCTTCCTTTCTGCAACCTCCGTCAAGCTTGGCGAAACAGTGACAGTAACAGGCAAGCCCTCAGGCGGCACATCACCCTATAAGTATGCGTTCTCCTACAAGAAGGCTTCAAGCGACAGTTTTACATCTGTTCAGAGCTACAGCACTAACAGAACTGTAACTATAAAGCCCTCAGCTGCCACAAAGTATGTTATCCGTGTAAAGATCCAGGATGCAGCAGGCAACATGAAGAGTAAGGATCTTACTCTGACTGTAACCAAATAATCAAGCTCCGCCCAAAAGGGCAAAAAACCATCCCCATACCGAAAGGTGTGGGGATGGTCATTTTTTATGTGCTTTCGCGATCATAGATAAACAAGCGGAAACGCAGCAGCCCGCGGCTGGAATATAGTAAGAGCCGCGATGCGTTTCTTTTGGTGAGGGTCAACTATCAACGCGAACAAGGGACCGGCAGCTTGCCGGCGCCGAGAGGCGGCAAGAACGTACCCATGTCAGTGAAACAGCGCCGGCACGACAGCCTGAGCGGTTCTGAACATGAAGATCATACCGTTGACAGCATAGCATATTCCGAAGATTATCGGCTGGTGAGCTATATATATAAGAAGAGAATGTCTGCCAAGAAAGGCAAAGAACGGTATGCGCTTTTTGAACATGAATTTCGGGAACTTGTGAATAATGCCGATCCTGCCTATGTATGTGCCGGCAAAGAACAGCAGCATCCAGGGTATGAGAGGGAAGTAGTCGCTGGATGTGAATTTGTCGTTCGGGAAGCCTAACATGAAAAGAAAATGCGTACTGTACATGCTGTCGGGCAGTGTTACCGAAAGAAACGGCGGTATGCCGAAAACGTGATACGGTACCATGAAGGTGAGAGCAAACAGCAGAGCGTTGAACAGTATGCCTATCCAGGGCGGTATCAGCTTCAGATACTTGTTTATCAATCCGTAAAGGATCATGCTGACTGAAAGCATATGCAGTATGCCGAACTGTATCATTTCTTTTTCGCCAAGAACAAAGTAGGTGACTATGGTAACGGCGCCTGCTATAATTGCAAGCTTGACCCCTCGTTCAAGATTAGAATGGCTCAGATTGCATGCAAGACCGGAAATGAGTATGAAAAGACCTGCAAAATACGGTTCAGCCGGAGAAAAAAAGTTCATCAGCCACGCTCCCCAGGGAAGCATGAAAAAATATCCGATTGTATAGAATGCGTGGTAGAAGATCATGCAGAATATAGCAAAGCCCCTCAGCTCGTCGATCGTGTGCATTCGAGGACGTTCCTTCAGCTTTGGAGCCGGCTTTGCCGCTTCGGTGTTGGCCATGATATCGCCTCTTTTGAATTGAAATTTGTCGGAAAACGTGCTACAATACATTATAACAGCTAACTCTGACTTTATCAATACCAGGAAAGGAATGATAATTGTGAATGTTATGAACGACAATGATGTTTTGACGCCCGGCATGACCGCTCAGGCAAGCGCCGAAGTAAACGACAGCAACACGGCTCTGACAATGGGCAGCGGTTCGCTTGAGGTATTTGCAACGCCGGCTGCGGCTGCTCTTCTGGAAAAGGCGGCGTGTAAGCTGCTGGAGCCTTATCTTGATGAGGGCATGACCACCGTAGGCACAAAGATATATATTGACCATGTGAGCGCCACTCCGAAGGGATCTGTCATAACCGCTACGGCAAAGCTCATGGAGATCGACGGAAGAAGATACACGTTTTCCGTCTGGGCTGAGGACGAAAACGGAGAGATAGTCCGAGGCACACACGAGCGCTTTGCGGTAAAAAGCGACCGTTTTATGGAAAAAACAATAAGCTCGCATAAAAAATAAAAAAACAGGCACAGCCGGACATCTTCTGATGGGGCTGTGCCTGTGTCATTTTTTAATGCGCCGCAGTAAGATGTTTCAAGGAAGCTCCTTGCGGAAGCTTGATCTCCGCATAAGGGTGGATATCAGTCCAGAAAATCCTTGAGCTTCTTGCTGCGGCTGGGATGGCGAAGCTTGCGCAGAGCCTTTGCTTCGATCTGACGGATACGCTCTCTTGTGACGTTGAACTCCTCGCCGACCTCCTCAAGTGTGCGGGAACGTCCGTCTTCAAGTCCGAAACGGAGCTTGAGCACCTTTTCCTCACGGGGCGTAAGAGAAGCAAGCACCTCGTTGAGCTGCTCTTTAAGAAGTGTGTGTGAGGCGGCATCCTGCGGAGCGGGCGCATCATCATCGGGAATGAAGTCGCCAAGATGACTGTCCTCCTCTTCGCCGATAGGCGTTTCAAGAGAAACGGGCTCCTGAGCTACACGCATGATCTCACGCACCTTTTCGGTGGGCATGTTGATGACCTCGGCAATTTCCTCGGCGCTGGGCTCGTGGCCGTTCTGATGGAGAAGCTGTGAGGATACCTTCTTGACCTTGTTGATGGTCTCTACCATGTGTACGGGTATGCGGATGGTCCTCGCCTGATCCGCAATGGCGCGGGTGATCGCCTGGCGGATCCACCATGTTGCGTATGTAGAGAACTTGAAGCCCTTGCTGCAGTCGAACTTCTCGACCGCCTTGATAAGACCGAGATTGCCCTCCTGAATAAGATCAAGGAACTGCATGCCTCTGCCAAGATAACGCTTTGCGATGCTTACCACCAGACGAAGGTTGGCTTCGGAAAGGCGCTTCTTTGCCTCAACATCGCCGTTGATGATGCGGCTGGCAAGGTCACGCTCCTCCTCAGGCGTAAGAAGCGGCACTCTGCCTATCTCTTTAAGGTAGATCTTAACAGGATCGTCGATAGCAATGCTTTCTACAACGGGCTCGCTTTCGCCGTCCTCGTTAATGTCGCTGACATCTGAAATGTTGGTCAGCGCAACATCGTCAAGAATAATGTCGTCCATGGTCTCAACTATGTCAATGCCGTTGGTCTCCATGGTCTCGTAGAATTTTTCGAGCTGTTCGGGGTCAATATCCATCTCTCCGATGGCATCAAGGATCTCCTTGTTGGTGAGCTGTCCCTTGGATTTGCCCAGTTCCATCAGGTCCTTGAGTACCGTCTTCTTGTCAGGCTGTGTTCCTATCATAATTATGACCTCCTGTTTTTTCTTTCCTTGGATATATCTGAACGGCGCGGCTTGCTTCCGGGGATCAGCCGAAATAATATTTCATTCCTTTGAGTAAGGTTCGGTTGTGTGCCGTAAAGTATGGCGCCGGTTTCAGGCTTTGTGGGTGGTATTTATGACTTTTTCTTTTTCTTCATGTTTTCGATCATGCGGCGCAGCTCGTCATCGTCTGCGGAGGCTAACTGCTCAGGCGTGATCCTTTCGGCAGCTTCCTGCATTTTGCGGATATAGTCGCCTGCGGTCTGTTTAGGATCGTTCTCGATCGTATGCGATGCCAGTATCTGAGCGACACGGCTGGATTCTTCATCGGTCAGGCTGCCGGAAATATCCGTAAGCGAAAAATCAAAGCCGCGTTCGGCATTTGCCTTCATTATCTCATATAGCTTTCGGTTAAACGCCACTGTGAAAAGCTCCGGAGGAACCTTTTTGAAAACGTCAAGGGCTATATCTTCGTTGTTCATCAGCAGAGCAATAAGTGCTTCTTCGGCTTTTGCCGAACCTAAAGAGGCGTTTTTCTCAGGGCTTATGCGGCTGATCTCGGCATTCATCTGCTTTTTCAGCTCCCGGAACTCCCGCTTTTCGGCGCGGCTGCTGTTTTTCTTTATTGTACGGCTGATCTGCTCCGAGATCGCCTCCTTGGAGATACCTTCCTCCTGAGCAAGCTTTGCGATGTAAACGTCACGTTCAATGCTGCTGTCCAGACTTGCAATGAGATTCGATGCCTCCGAAAGATAATTCACTTTCTGATCGGTCACATCGGTGTTGTATCTGCTGCGAAGCTTGTTCAGCCGGTAGTCTACATCATTGCCGCTTTTTTCAATAAGAAGTCTGAAACGGGCGGGTCCCTGGTCGCCGTAAGCCTTCATAAATTCATCGGGGTCTTTTCCGCTGGGGACGGTAAGCACCCTTATGTCAAGACCGGTGGGTCTGAGTATCTGGATCGCTCTCGAAACTGCCATCTGACCGGCATTGTCGGCATCGTAGCAAAGAATGACCTCGTTACAGTAGTGCCTGATGACGTTTGCCTGTTCGGGCGTAAGCGCAGTGCCAAGACCGGCAACGGCATTTTTAAAGCCCGCCTGATGAAGAGCGATAACGTCCATATATCCCTCCACGAGGATAAGAGTGCCGTTTGCTTCGTTCTTTGCAAAGTTCAGGGCAAAAAGGTTGTTTCCCTTGGTGAACACCGGAGTATCAGAGGTGTTCAGGTACTTCGGCTTGAAATCCTTTATCATTGTTCTGCCGCCGAATGCCAGAACATTTCCCCGCAGGTCTATAATGGGGAACATTACTCTGTCGGTAAAGCGGTCGATGGCGTTTCCGTTGCGTGTTTCGTTGGCAAGATTGGCCTGTATCATTTCGGCCTTGGTAAAGCCAAGACTTTTTAAGTGGTTCACAAGAGCAAATCTTGATTTCGGGGCATAGCCAAGTCCGAAATGTGTGATCGTGCTGTCGGAAAGCTGACGTCCGCGCAAATAATTGTAGGCTTCACGGCCCT
>CADBPE010000155.1 GCA_902796475.1 uncultured Ruminococcus sp. | reverse complement strand
GTCCACCGGACTGTTTTTTGATTCACCCCTTGCGGAGCGCTTGTAGCTTAGGGATTTCGCGCTCTGCGGAGCGCGACCAGGGCGCCGCCCTAGACCTGCAAGCCTTTGAAAAGGCTTGAGCGAAACTTTTGTGTTTGGTTTTTGGGGAGATAATTTGGGGCGCGGGTTACTTCGTTTCCGCTTGTTTATCTGTGAACGCGAAAACGGGTGCGGCAGCTTGCCGCCAGCTTGCCGCCGCCGGTTACTGCTGCTTGATGGTCACGTTCATTCCGGCAAGATCATTTATTATCTTGTCGATTATCTCCTGTACCTCAGCGGAGGAAAGTGTCCTTTCGTCAGATGAGAAGAACAGCCTTACGGTTATTCTGTGAATATCGGCGGTGTCATAGGTGTCAACGATCGAGGCACCCTTCAGCAGTCCGCTGCTGTCGCTTTCCCAGCACCTTTTCAGATCGGAATAAAGCACACCCTCAGGAATATCCATGCTCAGGTCGTACTCTATCGAGGGATACTTTGAAGGCTCGCTGTAAACAATGCCCTTATCCCTGCAAGCGGCAAACTTATCAACATCTATCTCGGCAAAGACGATATTCGCCTTCTTGTCAATGCTCTTGCTGACTGTTGGGTGCGCAATGCCGATGCTGCCAAGCTCAACGCCGTCCAGAACTATCTTGTTATAGTTCACGGGATGCTCATAGCTGTGCTCAGGCTCGCTTGTAACAAAGGTCAGAGCGCTGTGCTTGATGTCGGCGGCAAGTGATGCCAGAATGTCGCGCAGTCTGAAATAAAGATCTCTCATGCTGCTTGTCTTGCTGAAAAGTGTGATGGCAAGCTTCTTGTGCTCAATGCAAAGATCGTTCTCGTCCAGACCGTTTACAACTCTGCCGATCTCGAAAATTCCGAAGTCGGGAGCGTATGCTGTGTTTATCCTTACCTGACAAAGCTGTGTGGGAATGATGGAATTTCTCAGGGTCTCAATGTTGGGGTTGGTGGCGTTCAGGAGCTTTACATTTTCTTCAACGGGTATACCCAGAGCCTTAAGCTCATCATTGTAAGCCCATACATAGGAGTGCAGTTCGTGGAGAGCAAACTTCTTTACCAGAAGATCCTTCATTTTTTCCTCGTCGGTTTTTACCTGCGTCATTCTCACAGGATAAAGCGGGGAACGGGTGGTGTTTATCTCAAAGTTATCGTAGCCGTAAATACGGGTTATCTCCTCGATGATGTCGGCGTTCATGGTCACGTCTTTGGTGATCCTCCATGAAGGAACGCTCACGGTAAAGGAATCGCCCTCATGCTCAACGCCGAAACCAAGACTTGTGAGGGTCTTTACGATGGTTTCGCCGTCAATTTTAATGCCGGTGTATCTGTCAACAAAGTTCTGAGTGAAGTTCAGGGTCACAGGCGGGAACTTGACAGCATATTCGTCCGTAAGTCTTGAAACGACTTTAACACCGCCATCATACTTTTGCAGAAGATAAAGGAACCTTGCAATAGCGGGCACCGTCATTTCCGGATCAAGGCTCTTTTCATAGCGCATGGAAGCGTCTGTTCTGTGTGAGAGCCTGACGGTAGATTTTCTGACGGAAGCGGCGTCAAAGTTTGCGGACTCAAGTGTAAGAGTAGTGGTGTCCTCAACGATCTCGGAATCAAGACCGCCCATAATGCCGGCAATAGCGACAGGCGTATCACCGTTGCAGATCATCAGGGTATTTTCGTCTATGTTTCTTTCAACTCCGTCAAGTGTCTTGAATACAAAAGGCTTGTCAAAACGCTTTATCCTTATCTGCTCTACCCTGCGGGCGTCAAATGCGTGCATGGGCTGACCCATTTCAAGCATGAGATAGTTTGTCAGGTCGGCAAGGAAGTTGATGGCTCTCATTCCGCAGTAGAAAAGTCTTATGCGGATATTTACAGGGCTGATATTCCTGCTGATATTCTCGACCTTCATGGTGCTGTATCTCTTGCAGAGAGTGTCCTCGATCTTCATATCCACCTCGGGCAGCTCACTGTAAACAGTAAGATCAGCCATTTCGGGAGCTTTGAGCGTTCTGCCTGCAATAGCGGCGAACTCTCTTGCAATACCGTAATGACCCCAGAGGTCGGGACGGTTGGTAAGGCTCTTGTTGTCCACTTCAAAAATGATGTCCTCAATATCATAGATGGTCTTGATATCGGTGCCAAGAGGAACATCGTCAGTTATCTCCATGATACCGGAATTGTCGTCGCTTATGCCCAGTTCAGATTCGCCGCAGCACATTCCGTAAGAGGTGTATCCTGCAAGCGCTCTCGGAGCGATAGTAATATCACCGATGGTTGCGCCGAGCTTTGCAAAGGCGGTCTTCATGCCTACTCTGACATTAGGCGCGCCGCATACAACGTCTGTGAGCTGACCGTCGCCGGCGTCTACCTTGAGGAGATGCAGCTTTCTTGACTGCGGGTGCTCCTCGACAGACTTGATCTCAGCCACTACAACGCCGCTGAGGTCTTTGCCCTTGAAGAATATATCGTTCTCCACCTCGGCAGTGGAAAGTGAAAACTTGTGGATCAGATCGAGCTTATCCAGACCGCTGAGGTCAACGAAATCCTCGATCCAGTTCATTGATAAAAACATTTATATTTCCGCCCTTATTCGTCATCCGTAAACTGCGAAAGCGCCTTAAGACTGCCGCTGTTAAGATCTCTTATGTCCTTGATGCCGTACTTCATCATTGCAAGACGTGTAAGTCCGAGACCAAACGCAAAGCCGGTGTACTCATCGGGATCAATGCCGCCCTCACGGAGAACATTGGGGTGTATCATGCCGCATGGACAAAGCTCAAGCCAACCGCTGTGCTTGCACGAGGGGCAGCCTGTACCGCCGCAGATAAGGCAGCTTATGTCCAGCTCAAAGCCGGGCTCCACGAAGGGGAAGAAGCCGGGGCGCAGTCTGACCTTGATATCCTTGCGGAATACCTCGGAGAGCATTGTTTTCATAAAATATATAAGGTTGGAGATGGAGATATCCTTGTCCACCATTACGCCCTCCATCTGGAAGAAGGTATTCTCGTGGCAGGCGTCTGTGGCCTCGTTGCGGAAGCAGCGGCCGGGGAAGATAGCCCTGATAGGAGTGCCGTTATTGATAAGGGCAGGACCGTACTTTTTAAGGATAGCGTTCTGAGCCGCCGATGTCTGCGATTTGAGAAGCTGACCGTTCGTGAGATAATATGTATCCTGCATATCTCTTGCCGGGTGGTGCTTGGGGATATTAAGCGACTCAAAGCATTCGTAGTCGGTCACTACCTCGGAATAATCCTCAACAGTGAATCCCATTGACTTGAATATTTTCTCGCACTGTCTTTGCACAAGAGTTATGGGATGATAGGAGCCGCAGCTGCAGTTTGAAGGGGTCGTGATATCAAACCTCGGCATTGAGCGGATCTCCATTTCGATCTGCTTTTTCTTTAGTTCTTCGGTTTTTTCGTCAATTTTTTTAGCAGCATATTCCTTGAGCTTGTTAACATCCGCGCCGAATGCCTTTCTCTGCTCGGCAGCCAGATCCTTCATGCTTTTTAACTGGTTGGTGATGCTGCCCTTCTTGCCAAGGAAGCTGACTCTTACGGAATCCAGTCCGGTAAGATCTTTAGCTTCGGCGATCTTGCTTTCCAGTTCAGCCTTAAGCTTTAAAATTCTTTCGTCCATAGTAACCTCCGATAATATTTTTCTTTGGAAAAATAAAAGTCCCCGCGTTTTTACACGCAGGGACGAAATTTTCCGTGGTACCACCCTGATTTCCGCACAGCGGACTCTCAACAGTGGATAACGACACCGCCCGTTGCAGCCTAATCGAAAGCTCTTTCAGCCGCACCGCTCCGGAGTGAACTTCACTGTCATCCTGTCATTCCGCTCTCACCTTGCCGGAACTCTCTTTAAGACTGCCCGAACAGCTACTCTCTCCATTATCGCGTTTGATACGTTTCTGATTATACCACAACATTTTTATTTTTGCAAGCCCCATTGAAAGCTTATAAAAATCAATTTGCGCTGCAAGTTATTCGGGGGAAACCCTTTTCCGGCGGAAAAAGGGTTTTCCCCCGAACCCCCTTCCTAAAACCGCTGAATTTCAGTATTTTAAAAATTCATTTCAGCGTATTGAAGCTTATCACAAATCGTAAAATCACCTGGAGCAGGTAAAGTCGCTTACATGAGTGTCAAAACATACCGAATCAATAACGGTGTTTGAAGCCTTATTATACACAACAATGTTAAGTCCGCGGCTGTTTACCGAACGGTTCTTGCCGTTGATCTCAATGATCGCCTCGTTGCCGTTGTGGTAAACACGGCTGGTTATGTGAAGAGTGTTCTTTCCTACGTTGGTGTCGTAGATTATCGGGTCTTCATTCTGACCAAGCTTCTCAAAAATTACCTTGCCGCCGTTGATGACTCCTATATAGCTGTGTCCGTGCTGACCTTCAAGGTTTGTTTTAAGTCCGAGAGAGTTCAGTCCGGCAGCTACGAAGGAATTGAGAGCAAGTCCGGGAGTATCCTTTACGGAGATTATCACTATGTTGCCCTTTGTGTTGTCTTTGAGAGCTGAAAGATAATCAATGATGTCATTCTTTGCAGAAATATCATCCGAAATGTTGGCGGTCATATTAAGAATGAGGTCTTTAAGGCTGTTTATCTTCTTTTCCTGCTCGTCAAGCAGCTCACGAATGATGTCAAATTCGGTCATGGCGGCAAGCTTTGGAGCGGCAAGAGCGTTTTTCAGCCACTTCATGCAGCGCTCACGCTCTTTTTCGAGAACAGCATATACCTCATCATAATTGATGGGCTTGTCAAAACTGCTGAGATCGGTATTGGAAATATCAGTGATAAGCCTGTCCTCAAGATGGAGCATCTTGGCGATGGAATAGAATCTGGAGGCGCCTCGTCTGTCGTTTACGATAGCCGCAAAGGGCTTCTTCATAAGAACGGCAAAGCACATTCCGTGGAAAGAGTCGGTTACAAAGAAGTCGCAGTTTGCAATGCTCTGAAGTCTTTCTTCGGTCTTGAGCGGACCCTTGTAGAGGTCGCCGAGAGGAGCATAGTAGGAATCGGCTCTCTGATATTCGGAGAATACCTCGCAGTCACCGCCGATCTTATCCTTGAAGTATCTTACAACGGAAGCCTTGTCATCGGTGGGGTCAAGAATGTATGAGCTTACATACTTTTCGGGAGTTTTGCGCTCGCAGCGGTCTATAAGCGCCTGATAATGCCTGTTGTCGCAGAGGAATACAGGGTCAAGCACCCACTCGGCATTTTCAACGCCGTACACATCTTTTGCGGTGGTTACGCCGCTGTCCTCACGGCAGGAGAAATGGTCAAAGCGCTGCAGGTAAAATGCAAGCTCGCTGTGGATCTTCGGATTGCCCAGTGTGCGTCCGAATGAAGCTGAATATGCGATCTTTTTCTTGGTATCGCTTACCCAGTCAAGGGAGGTGTATTTATCAAGAGCAGTGTAAAGTACGAAATTGAAGAGCTTATCGGAGCCGACCATAAACATATCGCACTTGCTGTTGAGGACCCTTCTCATTTCGTCCCTGTCCTTGTATGTTTTTGATACGGCATAGGAGGGGAAGAGGGGAGCAAGGTGTATCTTGTTGTATGAATCGGTTACCTTGTCGATATTTTTGGCAGTTCTCGGACGCTCAATCATAAGAGTGGAATAGCCGAGATCCTCCAGAACGTGATAGAGAGCGTAGTGCGTCATAGCGCCGCCAAAGTTTACGGCATAGAAATTGACTGCAAGACCTACATCGTACTGGTTCCTTGTGACCATTCTTACGCTGTCGGCAAGGCTGTGGCTGCGGAAAAGCTCCATAAAGCGCTGACGCATGGGGCTTGCAGGATAGAGAGCGCGCACACGGTTCCTCTTTATTTCGCCGGGCTGTATATTCATTTTCTTGCGCTTTAAAAGACGGTGCTTTATTGAATCATAAAGCTGTCTGCCCTGAGGGTTATTCACGAATATGATAGAAGTGCCAAGCTTATCGGTCATGCCGGGTTCAATGTCCTGTATGCCCCAGAAATCTCCTATGGAGAGATCGCCCTGTCTTGGGAAAGCGCAGAACATACAATCGGCGCATGACTGTCTGAGAGCGAGCTTGTCATGGAAAGCATGCTCAAACGGATCATCGTCCTTAAGGCTGCTCTCATACACCTTGCCGTTGTCAAATTCGATACGGATAAAGGTACTGCTTCTCCAGCCGTGACGTTCCTTGTCACGGAAGATAATGTTTACGGGCTTAGGCGGTTCGTCATCGGTCATTATTTCGGGGAGCATGGATATCTCTTCTATATAAGTTTTGAGAAGCTTCTGAGACGGAACGCCGTGACAGAGGATATCGACAACATAGAGGTTATCGTACTTCTTGCCAAGGTAAGCCTTCAGACCTGCCACCTGACACGGCGTACCGGTGAAGAGGACCGTTTTGCCCTCTTTAAGTATATTTTTGACGTCACGGTAAAGCATGCCGATATTGCTCTGAGAATACTTTGCTTTTCTCATAGCGGCAAGCTCGTCAGCATTGCCGGCTATTTTGTGGCGCACTGTAAGCTCATCGCTGTCAAATACCGCGCCGCACACATAGCCGCCCATTTCAAGCACCTTTTCTGCAAGTACGGTGAACATGCCGCCGGAGGAGCTGAGATCTCTTATTTCATTCTGAGCCATAGCGGAGTAGATCTCCGGACTGAGCGCGTTGTCAACGGTGGTGTTCACTGCAGGACAGGTCTTGATACACTTGCCGCAGCTTATGCACTTTTCGGCATCGACCGAGGGCATGATGAAGCCGTCTATATTCGGTTTCATTGTGATAGCGTCTACCGGACATACATTTGCGCACGCGGAACAGCCTGTACATACCACTTCGGGTACGCCTGCAACGGTTGCCGGGTCAGTATCGGGCATTTTCTTGCTTCTCACCTTGGGCAGATCGTTTTCAGCGGGAGCCTTTTTCTCTGATTCGACAGCATTTTTCAGCCAGTCATATGATTCCTTTGACTTCTCGTCAATAATAGCCCATACTTTTTCATAGTCTATCTCCTGAGCGAGAATATCACGGATGCGCTTCTCGATTACCTCAGGCGAGATATCCTCAGCGTCAATGTTTATCATTCTGTTTTCAAGACCGACAGTAGCCAAAAGTGTGCGGAATCTTGCAAGGCTCTGACCCTGGTTTACGATGCACACAAAGGGTCTGCCGAAAATGATGGAGAAGCAAAGTCCGTGGAAGGAGTCTCCTACATAGCGCTGCGTATTCTGGAAATATTTCAGCCAGTCCTCAACGCTGGGGTTTTCCACAACGGGAAGTCCGGTCTTTTTGGTAAAGTTTTCTGGATTATTGGGGTTTGGCAGACAATAATACTTGCAGCCGAGTATCTCGGAAATTTTCAGGAAGAGATCGGCTTTTTCCTTGCCGGGGCCGAGAAAATAGCTTGAAATGTATTTTTCGGATACATCAGCATTTGAATTGGCTGCAAGATCATGATACACCTGACGCTTGCAAAGGAAAACGGGATCCATTATCTTATCCGCATCGGAATGGAATACATCGCGGCAGATATTTACAGCCTCGTCCTCACGCACACCTATGTAGTCGAACTTCTTCATAAAATATTCCGACCACATCCTGTCCTCTTCGGGAGCATCGTAGCCCGCGCCGAAAGAGCTTGCCATAGCTATTTTTTTCTTGTCGTCACTTGCAAAGTCAAGGAAGAAGAACTGTCCTGCCTCACGTCCGCATATCTGATAGTGCCATACAACATCCGAACCAACGATGAATGTATCGATATTCTTGTTCAGGACCTTATAGTCCATAGAACTGTGATAACACGGTGTAACATTGTTTTCGCAGTATTTGTATATGAACCTGTTTGCGACAGTATCCTTTTCGGCATACCTCGGACGCCAGAGAACTTCGGGCTTGTTTACCATTACAGCGCTGTAGCCCATGCTCTTTACTACGTCATACAAAGCATAGTATGTCAGTATCGAACCGTAATTCAAACCGAACCACAAACCGACAATACCTATATCGTAATGAGAATCTTCGGCTTTTACAACAGCTTCATTGTTGTTTTCCTCAATAATCCCGGTCATATTCGGATCGCTCATAGATACAACTCCTTTATGTTTTTTAGCCGCCAGCAGCGGCTTTATATATTATAGTATGCAAGTTCTGTTTATCCTGTCGGAACAGGCGCGCAGCCGCTATATACCAAGATATTTGTTCCAGAACTTGATGTCCATGAGTTCGTTTTTGCGGTTGTAGTATGATCTTACGGTTTTGCGGTATTTCCATCTGGATTTAAGATCTATCTTCCACAGCTTGTAAAGCAGGCGCAGAGTTTCCTTGATGCTCTTTTCCGTAACAAACGCCTTCCTGCTGCAGTAGTCATAATTAAGAGCCTTATGTACACGGTAGAAGTTTACGGGTCTTGCGGTAAAGGTAGGCGCAACAACAGGCATTTCGTTGTCGGCTTTCTTTTTGCAGGGCAGCATGATTCCGTTTGCGGTGAACTTTCTCCAGACTCTTGTGCGTCTTTTAGGTTCGGGCATTCTGCAGGCCTGCTCGTATGCCGGATAGCTGAACGGTACCGAAAGATCGTTTATATCCTGCAGCTTGTAGCCTCTGCCCATAACGCTCTTGTGCAGTCCCTCGCCGTCCTGAGCCATGAGCCAGTCGATACCGTTGTAGAAATCGTTTACGCCGTCCATAAGCAGTTCGGCGTTCTTGTAGCGGTAATAGATGATCTCACGCTTGACCTGTTCTTTAAGATCCTTTATGAACATTTTTCTTTTATATTTAAGGTTGTGTATAGAGTTATCGATAAGTCTGTTCCTGAAAATATAGTAGTACATCGATGAAGAATACTTGTTCTCGAAAGGCTCGTGCCATACGCAGATACCGTTCATAAGAATAAGATTTTTCAGGTTTCTGAGACCGTACTCAACGTCGTCGCCTCTGATGAAGATAGGCAGCGGCAGGTTTGTCTCGCTGATTATGTGAGCAGGGAAAGCGCAGTACCACCATGCGTTGAATTCCGTTTTTTCTTCAAATTCATTATAAAGGCAGGCGTCCACATCATTAAGATTAAGACCCGACTTGTGAGAGATGAGATAACCCTTGTTCCAGCGCGCGCCGTTTTCTGTCTGAATGAACTGCTTGTCAAGTCTGAGCATAGCGCCGCCCACGAAAGCATCCTTGTACTCGTCCTTGAGAAGAGAAAGTATAACAAAGGTGCGGTAAATCGAATCGGGATTTATGATAACGTCGTCGTCCATTACAAGAACATGTGTGATCCTGTGCTTATCACGGCACTTCATAATTTCTATCATGCCTCGTGTAAAGCCGCCTGCGCCGCCCGTATTCTTGTTAAGAAAAATATGTATCTTGTCGCAGAGCAGGACGTCATTCTGATTGAGCGTTTTTGCGTTATCGGAAATAAATATTTCGAGATTGTCGCTCATGCCTGATTCAGGCTTGCTGAGAAAGCTGTCATAAAGCTCTTTTACATTCTTGGTCACAAAGACCTCACGCTTGAAGGTGCATATATCCAGCGCGATCTTTACATGTCTGATATCCTCGGGAGCAACCTCGCCTTCATACCAGCCGTCAAAGATAGTACCCATATCGCTGAGGCAGAGCAGCTGGAAGCAGAACATTCCGCTGTTGGACTCGCTTTCAAAGGGAAAGGAGTAAACGCCTTCAGCACCGTCATTGCCGAAGGTCTCCTCGTGCAGGAACTTAGTGGTGATGCCGTCAAGGCTCTTTTCCTTGCGCATAAGGGTGATCCTGAACTTGCCTTTTACATGGAGGTTTATGCTGATCTTTTTGATCTTGGTGTATTTGAACCATTTTTCTGCAGAGCAGCCGTTGAAATAGGTATCGAATGCGATCATTGAGTTTCGGAACATATTGGTGTAATCCTTATCCCAAGTGAAGTCGATGGTTCCTTGTCTGCGGAAGTACATCTTTTCTTCGGTACAAATACCTGTCTGCGGAAAAAGCAGGCTTTGAAGCTTCATACTATACACTCCTAAATATTACTGTGTTATTGTATATAAACTCTGACAATTTATTGTAACATTAAAGCCGCAAATAATCAAGTTATCTGCGGAAAATCCCTGATCGTTTTATTTAGAAAAATATTCATGCCGGATAAAAAATTTTGTGTCATTCTTACCCGTATCCGCCCTGACGAATGCAAAGCTTTCATCAGGGCGCAATTTTCGCTCATTTACGCAAACGCTTTGTGATATATATTAAGAGGGAACGTTCTACATAAGATATTATAAAAGAGCAGCTGCGGATCTTCAGATCTGTTCTTTTATAACAATATATTTTCCGGAAGGGAGAATTCGGCTTGAATATCAGATTTTCACAAAGATCAGGCGCCTGCGATGTGCTTTGCTCGGCGCTTGACCGCAACGACATATTCTACGAGGTAAAAAGCGATACGTCTGTCACCTGCGTTGTGCGGGCGGGCAGGGAGGATATACCCATTACATTTACCGTGGATACCTCAAAAATGCTGGTGACTCTGTTTGCGCCCATCACACACGGAGTAAGCGCCGACATAGCCACAGATACGGCTCTTGCGGTGTGCATGATAAACGATGCGGTATCCGAGGGCACATTCTGTTTTGACGTAGCCGGCGGACTGGTGTATTACCGTCTGACACAGAGCTACTACAACCGGGGGCAGACAGAGTTCCTGTTTGAGTATATGCTTTCGAGCGCAGTTTCACAGGTGGAGGAGTATCGTCCGAGAATGAAAAATCTTCTTTGCAGAAGGGCAGCCTTCAGCCGGACTTCAATGGCATAATGTCATAAAGTACAAAGAGCCGCATATTATTTAGCATGAAAAGTTGAATGGTGAAAAGGAGCGGTGATCTTGTATTTTATTCTCAAAAAGAACACGGTCATAAAGGCATTGGCCTGTATTCCTGTGCTGGCGCTGATAATGCTCATCGGCGCAGGACTCACCGCAGGCAATTCGGTCGAAACGGCGGCGTCCGACAACAACTGGGGATTGAGCTTCAATTCGGACAGCGGTATTCCTGTCGGAAACGCTTCGAGCGCCGAGCTGAAAAAGTATGATGCGCTTTATCTTGGCGATACCGGTCAGAAAAAGATATATCTTACATTTGACGCCGGCTACGAAAACGGCTATACTCCGCAGATACTTGATACTCTTAAAAAGCACAATGTCAAGGCTGCGTTTTTCCTTGTGGGAAATTATATCCAGTCATCGCCGGAGCTTGTAAAGAGAATGGTAAATGAAGGTCACACGGTCGGCAATCACACAATGACACACCCCGACATGGCTGCAATATCCGACAAGGAAAGCTTCAAAAAGGAGCTGGAGGGTCTTGAAGCCCTGTATAAGGAAGCCACAGGTCAGGAGATGAAGAAGCTGTATCGTCCGCCGCAGGGCAAATTCAGCATTGAAAACCTGAAAATGGCAAAGAGCATGGGCTATCACACGATTTTCTGGAGCCTTGCTTATGTTGACTGGTACAATGACGACCAGCCCACCCGTGAAGAAGCGTTTGACAAGCTGATACCGAGGATACACAGCGGCGCAGTGGTATTGCTTCACAGCACGTCTGAAACAAACTGCATGATACTTGACGAGCTGCTGACGAAATGGGAGGAGATGGGCTACACCTTTGGCGACATTTCCGAGCTTGCGGCGGCAAGCTGACGCACCCGATTTCGCGTTCACAGATAAACAAGCGGAAACGCATAAGCACGCGCCCAAAGATAACACCCCAAAACCCAAAACACAAAAGTTTCGCTCAAGGCGGCAAGCTGCCGCACCCAATTTCGCGTTCACAGATAAACGGGCGGAAATGTAATCACCCGCGGCTGGAATAGTTTGGTGATATATAAAGAATACATTTTTATTATAAAGCTTTGTTTATCTTGATTTCCGCTATTCCAACTATTTAAGTTTCACGGATTCAGGTCTAATTTAATCAAGGCATGAGTAAAGCCGCTCTGATCATTATGATCCGGGCGGCTTTTTTATGAAAAAACATATATCATCAACAAAAGACAAAACAACGTACTTCGCAACGTCAGCTTTTCGGTCAGCGAGGGTGAGATGGTCGCCGTGATGGGACCGTCCGGCTCCGGAAAATCCACTCTGCTGTACACCGTTTCGGGAATGGACAGCATGACGGCAGGCACTGTCATGTTCGGCGGCAAAGATATTTCTGCGCTCAGGCCTGCAGAGCTTGCGGCGCTGCGGCTGGACGAAATGGGCTTTATCTTTCAGCAGATGTATATGCTCAAAAACCTGAGCGTGCTTGACAATATCATTCTTCCTGCCCGTCAGTCAAAGGCGAACACGCTTTCCGCAAAGGAAAAGCTTGAACGAGGCAAGGAACTTATGCGCAGACTGGGCATTATTGAAATTGCCGACAATGACATCAACGAGGTGTCGGGCGGTCAGCTCCAGAGGGCTTGCATCTGCCGCAGCATGATAAACGAACCCAAGGTGATCTTTGCCGATGAGCCGACAGGCGCGCTGAACCGTCAAAGCTCCAACGAGGTAATGGAGGAGCTGTGCAGGATCAACGCAGACGGCACGACTATTATGCTTGTCACACATGACGCCAGGGTAGCCGCAAAATGCTCAAGGGTGCTGTATATTGTTGACGGAAATATTCAGGGAGAGTATAATAATACCGGAAGCGACGAAAAAAAGCGCGAAAGAGCCCTGAACAACTGGCTTTTGGAGCAGGGCTGGTGATAATAAGGGGAGTGCTGAAATGTTTGACATTCTTGTTGTTGAGGATAATTTGGAAATGGCAGCGATATTATGCGATTTTCTTAAAGCGGAGGGTTATTCCGCTAAGCACTGCGCAGACGGAGAAAGCGCCTTGTCTGTCTTTGACAAAGACGGCGCAAGAATTGTCATTCTCGATGTAATGCTCCCCGGACTTGACGGTTTCGCGGTTTGCCGCAAAATTCGAGAGAATGCCAATACGCCGATAATCATTGTCAGCGCCAAAACAGAGAAGGACGACAAGCTGAACGGTCTGATCCTCGGCGCGGACGATTACATTGAAAAGCCTTACGACATTGACATTCTGCTTGCCAAGATCAAAGGGATCTTCATTCGGCGTTATCAAAGCGATGTGATATCCGACGGATTTCTGAAAATCGACAAAACAAAACGGATCGCGTACAAGGATAATACCCCTCTTGACCTGACGCAGAAGGAGTTTGATCTGCTCCTGTTATTAGCGGAAAACAGCGGCAAAACGCTTAACAAGGATTATCTGTTCAATCAGATATGGGGATTCGACAGCTTTTCCGAGCCTCAAACGCTGACGGTACACATAAAATGGCTGAGGCAGAAGCTTGAAGCCGATCCCCAAAAAGCCCGAACACATTGTAACAGTCTGGGGTGTCGGGTATCGCTACGAGAGGTAAATTATGAAAAGCTGGCTGAAACTGACTATTGCGGTCATTACGATACTCGCGCTGATTTTTACGGGAGCGAATATCCTGCTGCATAACGAGAACAAGGGCGGCGAGGGTCGCCCTTATCGTGTTGAAGCGTAAAGGATAGCCGCAAAAATCGAAAACGGAGAGGAATACTCTCTCGACGATTACCGCTATATAACAAACGTGGAAATACAGGAGAAGGGCTTTCAGGGCGGCGACAGCGACTATCTTGTCAAGGAGATCGGCGGAAGGCTCTACCGTTTTGATTATTCCTGCCGGTCAGGTTCAAATACGGGCAGCAGCAGCGGCAGCGGTCTGGGACTTTATATCTGCCGCACCCTGATGCGCAGAATGAACGGCGACGTTTTTGCCGAAATCCAAGATGAAGAAATGGTTGTAACAACGGTTTTTGAAATTTCATAAAGTACCTTTGAGCAAAACCCTCCCGACTTCTTAATTATTAAGGTTCGGGAGGGTTTGCTTATCAGTAAATGTTACGGAGTAATAAGGACTATCCCCGACCGTACCTGTATTGACCGTAATGTCCGCATCAGCAAAGGAAAAAATAAAAATTATTAAATAATCCGGAAGTTGTTCAAAAACAAACAATCCAATTTGATATAATTGCGTCAGCAAACACAAATCAAAAGAAAGGATGATCTTTATCAAAGAAGCAAAAACAAACTGCTCAGATCTGTTCGAGGAAAATCGTTATTTTTCGCGTAGGCTCGATTCACGCATAAATGAACTGTTTGACGGAATATCAGGCGGCAAAATACAGGATGCGTATATCGGATATCAGAATGATCATGCGGATGTTATGGAAAAACTTGAAAATGACGGATAGGAGTACATCTCCTTCAGAAAATTTACTTTTGAGGTGAAAAATTATGAGTGCAAATAAGATCATTATTCATGAGAGCGTATCAGGTAAGGAACTTTCATCTCCTGACTCGCTGAAGGACCAGCCGGGACTGCATATCATTGAAGACAGGGTGTTCCGGTACGTTGAGGAGGAGGGCGTCACCGAGGTGGTGATACCCGACTTTGTAAAACATATCGTCGGCGCCGGTTTCAGAAACTGCCGTCATATCAAAAGCGTTATTATGCCGGCTGAAATCGCGTCAATAGCCCCCGGCGTATTTAGAGGCTGCTATTCGCTTGAGAAGGTCACTATGCCAAAGAAACTGACATACGCAGGCATTATTCCCGATAATTTGTTTACAGACTGCGTTATGCTTGATGAGATCGTGATTCCCGAAGGTGTGGAAATAATAGAATGTTCGGCTTTTAAAAACTGCCGTTCGCTGAAACGTGTCGTGCTGCCTGCCGGGCTGGATCGCATCTTTGATAATGCTTTCAGAAATTGTACTTCTTTAAAAGAAATATCTATACCGGCGGGGACAATTCTCTGGGACAGTGTATTTCATAGCTGTAATGCTCTTGAAAGTGTCGCTCTTCCTCAGGATATGACAACGGTATCGAAAAAGCTGTTCTGCGGCTGTCGGTCACTGAACAATATTGTCCTGCCTGATACGGTATCCCGTATCGAAAAAAACGCATTTGAGGGCTGTATTTCTCTGAAAAGCATCAATCTGCCGTCGTCACTTAAAGAGATCGGAGATGAGGCATTTATGCACAGCGGTCTCAGATCTGCAGAGTTTCCAAATGATCTTGAAAAGATCGGTGAAAAAGCCTTTTACGGCTGCAAGTATCTTTCCGTTATCAGAATGCCGCAAAAGCTTGCAGAGATAGGCAAGGACGCTTTTGCCGAAACCGGATACATTGAAGACCATCCGGATCGCTTTGTTGCCTTGGATAATCTCACGCTTTTAGCGCATGGTTCTGCAGAAGAGATCGTCCATATTCCCGGCAATGAACTGATGATAGCAAAGGGCGCATTTAAAGGGGATCAGTATCTCCGCCATGTCATATTGCCAAACGGTCTGCTCAGGATAGATGATGACGCATTTAACGGCTGTACGCGTCTTGACAGCATATTTATTCCCGGCTCAGTGAAGAAGATCGGAAAGCGCGCTTTCAGAAACTGCTGCTCTATGACGGAACTGGAATTGTCGGAGGGGCTGGAGCATATTGACCATTTGGCATTTGAAAACTGTACAAAGTTAAAGGATGTCCGTCTGCCTGACAGTCTGGAGGAACTTGGCGGCGCTGCATTTCAGAATTGTACCGATCTGAAAAAGGTGGTTTTCAGCGATAAACGGGTGATAGAATTTCTTCCGTCAACCTTCTTCGGCTGCGATTCCCTGAAAACATTTCAGATAGGCAGACATCGTTTCAAGGTCGATGATCCCGAACGGCTCTGTGACACCTATGAGGTCGCTGTCAGGCTGTTGTTTGAAAAGAACTTCAATATAAGCTCATCAGATCGGGCGGAGCTGATACCGCTGATAGTGCAGATATATCTGGACAGCGGTATGTCCGAAGCGGAGCAGTTTATCAGGGATAATTTCAATACCGTTCTCAGGAACCTTGTCTACACTGAGGAATACATGCTGATCGAAAGACTGCTGGTATTAAAGGATATGACCGATGATGCAAAACTAAGCGAATTGCAGCAATATTTTTCAGACCGGGAACATCACAGGATGTTTGAGATCATCCGAAAGCAGATCGATTACCGAACATTTTTTCAGAAGCTTGTCTTGGGGTGAAAATACAAGGTGATCCATATGAGTTATTATTGTGAACATTTAAGGCGGTGACGATATGAGCTTTTATTGCTGGTTTACCTACAAGGGTATTATCAAAGAGGAATACAGAAATGATATTGAAAAAGCCGTCCATGCAAAAAGCTGGACGGCTGTGGAGTCGGAAAAATTAAGAATGGTATTGTCCGACTATATGGAGCTTGATAATGAAGATTCTGTATTAAACTGTATGTTTGCAGAATGCTCAAAATTAAAAAGAGCGGTAAGCTTTGAAAAAGAAACCGGAGTTTTATACTTAAAGCACGAATACAAT
>CADBPE010000154.1 GCA_902796475.1 uncultured Ruminococcus sp. | reverse complement strand
TGAATGAAAAACGTTTCCAAAACTAACACGGGAGCGCAGGCTCTGCGCCAAGCCTTTGAAAAGGCTTGAGCGAAACTTTTGTGTTGTCGTTTTTGGGTTGATATTTTGGAGCGCGGGCTTATGTGTTTCCACTTGTTTATCTGTGAACGCGAACACGGGTGCGGCAGCTTGCCGCCTTGAGCGAAACTTTTGTGTTGTCGTTTTTGGGTTGATATTTTGGAGCGCGGGTAATTACGTTTCCATTTGTGTTTTCTTTTCGCTGCTTTTTGCCGATTGAATATTCCGACATGATGTGCTAAAATAGAATAATAAAATTTCAGGAGATGGGAAAATGAAAAGAATAGTTTGCTTCGGAGATTCAAATACCTTCGGATATGTCCCCGCTGCGGGCGCAAGATTCGATGAAAATACCAGATGGACAGGACGACTGAAAAACAGTCTCTCCGCAAAAAATATTCAGGTCATCGAGGAGGGCGTGAACGGCAGAACAACAGTTTTTGACGATCCGGTCGGTGATGACAGGAACGGCAGCCGTATGCTCAGCACCATACTTCGGAAAAATGACCCCATAGACTGCATGGTAATAATGCTTGGCACTAACGACTGCAAAATAAAATTCGGCGCGGATGAGGACGAAATAACAAAGGGTCTTGATACGCTGATCTCAATGGCGCGGCTTTTTGATCCTGAGATGCATCTGCTGCTGATATCGCCGGCACCGGTCAATGAGGGCGTGAAAACAGGCAGGTTTACGGAAAATTTTGACGACCGCAGTATAGAGGTATCAAAACGTCTTGCAAATAAATACAGAGAGCTTGCAGGTGCGCGTGACTGCGCTTTTCTTGATGCGGCAGAGATCATAGCTGCTGACCCGTCTGACGGTATACACCTGAACGCCGATGCTCACAGCCGGCTTGCAGCGGCGGCTGAAAAATGTCTTGCAGAGAGTTTTCCGGAACTGTTTGTATGAAATGTGCCGTAAAAATGGGTGTTTCACGAAATATATTTCTGAAAAAACTTGCAAAATCCGAAAATGTGTGATACACTTAATATAGTTTGAATATGGTAGTTGACAAAAGAGTGGGGCGACCCGCTCTTTTATCGTTAATAGGGAGATCTGCTTGAATGCAGGTCGGAAACAGGAGAAAGTATGGCGGATAAGAAAAACAAAAAAGGAAATACCGTTGAACTGGTGACAGAACTGGTAAAGCCTATCGCAGAAAGCATGGGGCTTACTCTGTGGGATGTCAGGTTCCTTAAGGAGGGCGCTCAGTGGTATCTGAGAATATTCATCGACAAGGACAGCGGCGTTACCATTGAGGACTGCGAGGATCTTACCAGAGCGGTGGATCAGCCGCTTGACGAGCTTGACCCCATCGAGCAGAACTACATTCTTGAGGTGTCGTCGCCCGGTATCGAAAGAGAACTGATACTGCCCGAACACTTCGACGCATTTTTAGGCGCGGCAGTGATGATAAAGCTCATCCGTCCCGATGAGAACGGACAGAGAGATCTTTCGGGTACGCTTGTTGCCCATGACAAGGATACCGCCACCATCGTCTGTGACGGCGCTGAACGGGTGATAAACAAGAAGGATACAGTATATATTAAACTGGATGACTTTGAGCTTTGACCGAAGGCTGAAACAGCCTTCCTTACAACATTTAACGGAGGGTTACTCATGGCAAAGAAAAAAACGGAAAACGAGCAGGAGAACAGAAGCAAGGAGCTTTTTGAGGCTCTTGCGCTGATGGAAAAGGAAAGAGGCATTCCGGTGGACTTTATGATAAGCCAGATAGAAAAGGCTATCATAACAGGCTGCAAGAATACCTACGGCGGCAATGAGGATGTGCTTATCGACATTGATCCTGTCAAGGGCAGCTTTGAGGTGTCGCTCAGAAAGACTGTCGTTGAAGAAGTCACCGATAAGAACCGTGAGATCTTTATTGATGACGCAAGAAAGATATCACCGACAGCTATGCCGGGAGATAAGGTTGGCATCAGGCTTGATCCGAGAGATTTCGGAAGAATAGCCGTACAGACAGCCAGAAATATTATCCGTCAGGGTATTCGTGACGGTGAAAAGGGACAGGCTCTTGCCGAGTATCAGAGCAAGCTCAGAGAGATAGTTACTGCCAGAGTTGAGCAGGTAGACGCTAAAACAGGCAACGCTACTCTCCGTCTTGGAAAGTCGATCGCTGTGCTGCCTAAGAATGAGCAGATCAACGGCGAGGTCATTACCGAGGGCAGCGACATCAAGGTGTTTATCGTAGACGTCAAGACGGGCGGCAAGGAGCCGAGAGCGATAATTTCAAGAACACATCCGGATCTTGTAAAAAGACTTTTCGAGTCGGAGGTGCCTGAGATATTCCAGGGCGTTGTTGAGATCAAGTCCATTTCAAGAGAAGCCGGTTCAAGAACAAAGATAGCAGTATGCAGCCGTGACGAAAATGTTGACGCCGTGGGCGCCTGCATAGGACCCAGAGGTCAGCGTGTGAGCACCATCGTAGATGTGCTCGGCGGCGAAAAGATAGATATAATAGAATACAGCGACGATCCGGTCAAGTACATTTCGGCAGCGCTTTCACCTGCCGAGGTCGTAAAGATAGACATAGATCCCGAAAACGAAAAGTGCTGCAAGGCTACGGTGCCCGACAGTCAGCTTTCACTGGCTATCGGCAATAAGGGACAGAATGTCCGTCTGGCAGCAAAGCTTACGGGCTGGAAGATAGATATACGTCCTGAGAGCGGATTCTTCGGCGAAGAAGAAGAAGAAGAAAAGAAAGAAAATGAAGCCGCTTCAGAGGATATCGGGGAAACGGAGCAGACCGCTGAGGAAGCGGCAGTGACCGAGCCGGAGGACGCTGACGTATCCGAAACACCCGCCGAATAATGCTCAGCCGGGTATTGCGGGCATATAAATGGAGGTGGGTGTATGAAGCAAAGAAAAGTGCCTATGAGAAAATGTACGGGCTGCGGCGAAATGTGGGACAAAAAGCAGCTTGTAAGGGTGGTAAAGGCGCCTGACGAGACCGATGAAAACGGCGAGGTGCTGAAAGCCGGCGAAATAAGCGTTGACCTGACAGGCAAGAAGCCGGGCAGAGGCGCTTATGTGTGCAGGAACCCTCAGTGTCTTGCGTTGGCAAGAAAGGCGAGAAGATTTGAAAGGGCATTCAGTTGTAAAATACCCGATGACGTGTATGAACGCCTTGAACAGGAGCTTAAAGGAGAATAAGCCGGAGCATGCGGAGTATCGGAACGGAGGGATCGGCATTTATGAATGACAGGCTGTTGTCGCTGCTCGGACTGATAAGACGGGCAGGGAAGCTCTCGATGGGTTTTGACGCAGCGGCTGATGCAATGGGCAAGGGAGAGGCTTCATTGCTGCTGCTTTCGGAGGAGCTTTCGGAGAGGACCAGCGGAGCGATAAGAAAAATTGCAGAGCAGAGCAAGACCTGCGTTATCACCGTGAAACACGGTATGGAAGAGATAGGTCACGCCATAGGACGAAGGAGTACGGGGATAATCGCCGTGAATGACAGCGGCTTTGCCGATAAAATAAAGACCCTTTGTGCAGAGAACAGTCAGGAGGAATGTATATGATAAAATATAAGCTTTGTGAGGTAGCCAAAGACCTTAACGTATCCAACAAGGACGTTGCAGACGTGCTGAAAAATCGTCTGAATGTTGTTAAGAAGCCCGCTACGGCTCTTTCGGAGGAAGAACTGAACGTGGTGTTTGAGCATTATACTCAGGCAAACACAGTGAGCAGCTTTGATGAATATTTTGCTTCGGCAAACGAGACTGAGAGCGAGAAGTCTGCCGAGGAAGCTCAGGAGACTGCAAAGCCGGAGCCTAAGACCGAGAGCGACAGCGGCAAAAATCAGGAAAAGGCGCCTGCTCAGAAAAACGACAGACCTGCCGACAAGCAGCGTCAGGCAAAGCCGCAGCAGGGCAGGCAGCAGGAACAGAAGTCTCAGCAGAAGGATAAGAAAAGCAATGCGCAAAACGCTCAGCCTCAGAAAAATTCTCCGGCAAAGCCGCAGCAGAGCAGTACAGGCAGCGATGATTCATTCGGCAGCAGGAGCAGGGTCATCAATACCCGTTCTTCAAATGTGGATATTGAGCGCTACAATGAAAAATACGATCGTATGGCAAGCGAGAAGATGCACAATGTAAACACTGTCTCGAAGCAGAAGATCACTCAGCGCTCACAGCAGAAGGGCAAGCCCAGAAATTCCCGCAAGGAGACCGAGCAGGAGAGACTCCGCCGCATTGAAAAGGACAGAAAGACAAAGCCGATCACCGTACAGATCCCCGATGAGATCACCGTAGGTGAGCTGGCTCTCAGACTGAAGGCAAGGGCAGCCGAGGTAATTACAAAGCTTATGGGCTTTGGCGTAATGGCAAGCGTGAACAATGTTATCGACTTTGACACGGCTTCACTTGTGGCTATGGAGTTCCATGCAAAGGTCGAGAAGGAGACCATAGAAACTATCGAGGAAAAGATCATTGACGACAGCGATGACGCAGATGAGAATCTGGTAACACGCGCTCCTGTCGTAGTTGTAATGGGTCACGTTGACCACGGCAAGACCTCTCTTCTGGACTGCATAAGAAACGCTCATGTTACATCGACAGAGGCAGGCGGCATTACTCAGCACATAGGCGCATACCGTGTGGATATAGACGGCAGGGAGATAACCTTCCTTGATACTCCCGGACACGAGGCTTTCACCACCATGAGAGCAAGAGGTGCACAGGTCACAGATATAGCTATTCTGGTCGTTGCCGCAGATGACGGCATTATGCCTCAGACTATCGAAGCGATCAACCATGCAAAGGCTGCGGGCGTATCAATTATCGTTGCGGTCAACAAGATAGACAAGCCGGGCGCAAACGTAGAGCAGGTAAAGCAGCAGCTCACCGAGTATGAGATAGTTCCCGATGACTGGGGCGGAGATACGCCTGTTATTCCCGTATCGGCGCACACCAAGGAGGGCATAGACACACTTCTTGAGATGGTTCTTCTTGTTGCCGACATGAAGGAGCTGAAGGCTAATCCGGACAGAGCGGCAAAGGGTACCGTAATCGAAGCAAGACTTGACAAGGGCAGAGGTCCTATTGCTACGGTGCTGGTACAGAACGGTACTCTCAAGGTCGGAGATATCATCGTCGCAGGCACGACAGTAGGACGTGTAAGAGCGATGATGAACGATAAGGGTCAGCGTGTAAAAACAGCCGGTCCGTCTGTTCCTGTTGAGATAACCGGTCTTGATGATGTGCCGACAGGCGGCGACATCTTCAACTCCGTACTTGATGAAAGACTTGCAAGAGAACTTGTTGAGCAGAGAAAGAACAACGAGAAGGAAGAACGCTTCAACAGCCGCACCAAGGTAACGCTTGACAATCTTTTCGATCAGATGCGTCTTGAGGATATGAAGGAACTGAAGATAATCGTCAAGGCGGATGTTCAGGGCTCTGTCGAAGCTGTTAGACAGTCGCTTGAAAAGCTTACCAATGAGGAGATCAGAGTTAATGTCATTCACAGCGGCGTAGGCGCTATCAGAGAAAGCGACGTTATGCTGGCATCGGCGTCGAATGCGATCATAGTCGGCTTTAATGTAAGACCCGATCCGGTTGCCGAGGAAAACGCAAAGCGTGACGGCGTGGATATGAGACTTTACCGTATTATTTACGACTGCATTGAGGAGATCGAGGCAGCTATGAAGGGCATGCTGGCTCCGAAGTACAAGGAAACTCAGCTTGGCAAGGTAGAGGTAAGACAGACCTATAAGATCACCAATGTGGGACTGGTATCAGGCTCCTATGTACTCAGCGGCAAGGTGTTGAGAGGCGCTCAGGTAAGAGTTGTGCGTGACGGCATTGTCATTGCAGATGATATAATTGCATCGCTCCAGAGATTCAAGGACTCCGTAAAGGAGGTCGCTGCAGGCTTTGAGTGCGGCATCACGCTTGAAAGATTCAGCGATATAAAGGAAGGCGACATTTTCGAGATCTATCAGATCGAGGAGATAAAGCCGGTATAAATCGTCATTTTAAATTGATAATAGCACAAAAAAGCGGCGGAAAACTGTTCGGGTTTTCCGCCGCTGATTTTTGTGGCTTTAGCGAGTACAACGATCGTCTTGCCTGGACGTATCTTTAGATTTGAACTGAAATATGTCTGAAACAACAGATCATATCAGGGTGCTGATGGCAACGCCCATAGGGCGTTTTTAGGATAATACCGCTTTAGCGGTGTTAGTTAAAGCGGTACGAAAGATCATTTGTCAATGCGCTTGCAGGCGTTGGTCGGTATTGGCTCATATAAGGTGCTGTGCATGCCGCCCGCTGAACGGGTGGTTCTGACTTATTCAACGTGAGTTTTCAGATATTCTACCCAGGCATCATCGCCGGCTCGGTTGAAGTGGAAGCCTGCGCCGTTGATGTCTGAACAATAATCAGCGCGCAGATTGCCGTATTCGTCCGAAAGCACAGACGCAATATCCAGATATACAAAGCCTCGCTCCTCACATACCTGCTTTGCCAATTCATTGTATTTTTCAATGTTTTCGTTGTTCAGGTAGTCCTCACGGGTCTTTCCGCCTACCATTGGCGTTACGGACTGGATATAGATGGTCACATTGGGGTTTTTGTCAAGTATCATGTCGGTGAAATCCTTCATGGCGTCAAGTGTTTCATCAGCGCCCCATGAACAAATGTCGTTCATGCCCAGCAGAATGAATATCTTGTCCTTGCCGATCTCCTTAATGGCGTCCTCAATACGCACCTCGACGCCGTTGTAAATGGGATGTATCGCATATTCGTAGTCGATATCCCACATTGCGCTGTGGAAGCCCATGCACTCCTTGGCAAGGAACTCGGCGTTTCCAAGGGCGCCGTCGTCCGCATAGTTGCACAGACCTACCGAAATACTGTCGCCTACAAAGACAGCATTGTCAAACCAGTCGGTGTCCACACGGGTGCCGGTTATTTCGGGCGCAGGCTTGTATTCGTGTGATGTCTCGGAATTTTCATCATCATCGTTTTCAGAGTCGGACATTTCGCTTATATCGTCGGATATCTCATAATCACGCTCAATAACGGTGACCTCGCAGGAGGCTGTAAGGCCGTTGTAGGTCTCGGCGGTAATAGTGGCAGTGCCTGCCGATTTTGCAATGATGCTGCCGTCAGATTCCACAGTAATGACGCTGTTGTTGTTCCAGTTCCATTTGTAGTCGGTTCGGGTGGCGTCAGAAGGCTCAAGATGCGTTTCAAGCCTGCAGGTCTGACCAACATACAGTTCAAGCTCACTGTCACTAAGACCTATGTAATAAAGATCGATCTCAGAGCTTTCAGGTATGGATACTTCATGGCTTTCCTCAGAATGTTCATTTTCAGTCCGGCTTTCCTGTCCGTTCTCGTTCTCTGATGATGTATCGGCATTGCTTTCCTGACTGGTAAGTGAACTTTGACCATTTGTACCGCTGCTTTCATCAGAGATGTGCCGCAGCGATTCAAGGCTGCTTATTGTGGCTGCTGCGCCGGCGCTGTTGGTTTCAATGCCGGATTCTTCTTGTCCGGCTGCTGGAGCTTGTGAGCAGGCTGCCGAAAAAAGCGTCAGCAGAGCACACAAAATTATAGCTGTTAGTTTTTTCTTCACTTTTATCATCCTGTTTCTAAAAAAATAATATCTGTTCACACATACTTTGCTCATTATATTCTCATTGATCGGTTATGTCAATAGTCAAAATACAGATTTA
>CADBPE010000153.1 GCA_902796475.1 uncultured Ruminococcus sp. | reverse complement strand
AGTTTCGCTCAAGCCTTTTCAAAGGCTTGCGGTTTCCAAAGGCAGAGCCTTTGGCAGGAGGTTTGGAGGACGGAGTCCTCCAAGACCGGGTCATATATAGAATATAATAAAAAGGAAAAGGGAAAAATATGATATCACCGTTTTATCAGATCTCACCTGAAATATTGGAATTGTCCGAACAGGCTATGAGAATTTGCAGACCATATCTTGAAAAAACAGATGAAATAACCGAATATAATCAGCAGAAAATGCTCCGCGCTTTTCAGAAGGCGCGCGTAAGCGAAAGCTGCTTTGCCGCTTCTACCGGCTACGGCTACGGCGACAGAGGACGTGAGGCTCTTGATGAGGTCTTCGCTGATGTTTTCGACACGGAAGATGCTCTCGTGCGGCATAACTTTGCAAGCGGAACTCATACCCTTACAGTCGCACTTTTCGGCGTACTTCGTCCCGGCGACACTATGATATCCGTTACCGGTCTGCCATACGATACCCTCCAGGGCGTTATAGGCATCGGCGCAGGATCAAGCGGTTCGCTCAAAGAATTCGGCATAAACTATGAACAGATAGATCTTCTGCCTGACGGTCGGGTAGACCTCGATGCAATGAAGGAACGCATAAAGCCTGACACAAAAATGGTGTATATCCAGCGTTCAAGAGGCTACTCCCTGCGCCCCACCCTTACGGCCGCCGATCTTAAAGAAATAGCGGCTCTTGCACACAGTCTTGCGCCCTCATGTATCGTAATGCTGGATAACTGCTACGGCGAATTTGTTGAGAACGAAGCGCCCGGCTCCCTTGGCATTGACCTTATGGCAGGCTCGCTTATAAAAAATCCCGGCGGAGGTATCGCGCCCACCGGCGGCTATATTGCCGGCAAAAGGTCGCTTGTAGAAGCATGCAGCTACCGTCTTACCACACCGGGTACGGGCAAAGAGATCGGCTGTACGCTCGGAAACAGCCGTGAGCTTTTCATGGGAGCATTTTCCGCACCGCACGTTACCGGAGAGGCTGTAAAAACCGCAATATTCACATCTGCGCTTTATGAGCTTTTAGGCTTTGAGGTCACACCGCATTATAATGAAGTGCGCGGCGACATAATACAAGCCATTCTTTTGGAAAATGAAGAAAGACTTATCAGCTTCTGTCAGGGAATACAGCAGGCTTCTCCGATAGATTCCTTCGTAACGCCCGAACCCTGGGATATGCCCGGCTATGACAGCAAAGTAATAATGGCAGCCGGCGCATTCACTCTGGGATCGTCGATCGAGCTTTCCGCTGACGCCCCGCTGCGTCCTCCCTTTGCGGTATGGATGCAGGGCTCGCTGAACTTCCACACGGGAAAGCTTGCCGCTCAGCTTGCCGCAAGCAAAATAACCGGCAAATGATCCCGACAATTCAGACACAAACACTCCGCGCAAAGCCTTGAACTGAAAATCACCGCAGAAAAATATAAGCAAGGAGGGATACCATGCTGCGAAAAAGAAGGCTCGTAAGCAGAACAGAACAAAAGCGCCGCATGAGACTGGCAGTTGATCTTTGCTCGCTTTACGGTATCACTATCCTTTTTCTGCATATCCTCATAACACTATGCACTGCCAATGCTCAGGACGGCTTTCCGGGATATTATATCGTTTCAATGGTAAATTCCGTTGCGGCTACCCTGATGCCTGCGCTGCTGCTGTGCTATATGGGCAACGGCTTCCGCTATTACGTCACAACACGATATAAAAAGACCAAGCCGCTCGATTCATTTTTGCTTGTAGTTTTCGGCTTCTGCGGCTGCCTGACTGTCAATATGTTTTCGTCGTTCATTGACGACTTTCTTCCTAAAACTGACAGAACGATCTACATCACCATCGACAACAACTGGGGCAGCTTCCTTCTGGTGCTCGCTGCAACGGCTCTGTTTCCCGCAATATGTGAGGAGATCGGCTACCGAGGATATATCTATTCGTCTATGGCGGGCTACGGACATCTTACTGCGGTAATTTTTTCCTCCGCCATTTTCGGACTTATGCACGCAGATATCAGTTCTGTTATTTTTGCGTTTTTATGCGGCATTCTGTTCGGCTGTATCCGAAAGACCTCCGGTATCTTTATGCTCACGGTAATAATTCATTTTCTTAACAATGCTTTTTCGTCCGTCAGCACGTTTATCCGTATGTCTATCGGCAGCGAGGCGTTTTCCCTGTTTTTCAGCATATCAAACAATATTGCATACATTACCATGATCGTCATGCTGCTCATACTCCGGCACCGCAAGGTCTGGGTGTTCCGTTTTTCAAAAGCGCCCGGTCCTCTTACAAAAACGGACAAGCTTACCGCAGTGATCTTCTCACCGGTATTTCTGCTGTTCGTATTTCTGGCAGCGCTGTTTAAATTCATGTAACGGAGGCTGTTATGACAAGAGATGAAAAATTCATGCAGGCAGCTATTGAGCTTGCAGAACAGGCTCTTGAACTCGGCGAGGTTCCCGTAGGAGCTGTTGTAGTGCAGGGCGAAAGGATCATCGGACGCGGCTTCAACACCCGTGAAAGCGAAAAAAGCCCTCTTGGACACGCCGAACTGAACGCCATAAAAGAAGCCTGCGCAGCTCTCGGCGGATGGCGTCTGAACGGCTGCGAGCTGTTCGTCACTCTGGAGCCATGTCCGATGTGCGCCGGCGCCGTGATTAATTCCCGGATAAAACGTGTGATTTACGGCGCAGCGGATAAAAGATCCGGTTCCTGTGCTTCCGTAACAGATCTGTTTGCCCTTCCATACGATAACCGTCCCGAAGCTGTCGGCGGTGTGCTTGAAAAGGAATGTTCCGCCATACTTTCCGATTTTTTTTCACGGTTAAGGATAAGCTGCGGGGAAGCTGTCACTGCGCCCGCTGCTATAATCTCTCCTTCAGGGATGCTCTGGGATGAAAATTCACACATCATCCGTCCCAACGCCGCCGAAGCGCTTGAAGAGCTTAGTAAGGATCACCGTATTTTTGCCATGAGCAGTCAAAGCAGCGGGGATATTGAAGCGCTCCTCAAAGCAAATTCCCTTGACGGATATTTTGAGGGCATTATTTTCCTTGACCGCTGCGGAATGACCGGCGCAGAAAATCTGCGTCTTTTCACAAAACGAATGAAAATAAAAAAAGCAGTCTGCGCAGGCTGCTCCGACTCCGAACGTCAGGCAGCCCAGACCTGCGGGATACCGTTCATACACGCCGCATTTTCAGGCAAAAAAGTAAAGTCATGCAATGCAGCTATATCCTCTCTTTCCGAGCTTCCCGAAGCGCTGCGCTTTCTGACGCGGCAGTCTGCAAACAAGAAAACAACATAAAAAAACTGCCGCATCAAAAAATGCAGCAGCTTTTTTGTTTATTAAAGTCCTACCTTGTTGTACTGTCTTAGTACCAGCTCCAACGCTATGCCGAGCACCATTCCTACAAGTATATACAGGAATATCCTTAGCTCAAACGGTCCGCCGATAACTATTCGTCCGACGTTGCTTTCATAAATATCTATGTACCAGCCGAATTCCATTTTCCGGAATATCTGAAAAAACGCTACCAAAAGATAGGAGATGCCTCCCACTACCCACGCCGCCGCTTTTTTGAAAATAACAGCTATAAGGAAATATATTCCCATAGTGATAAACACAAAGCTGCCTTCCATCGCAAGCCGCTTTTCATCGATCGTCGGATTCATCGACATATCGGTAACTCTTACAATATAGCCCATAATTATCAGGACGACCCCAATGATAAAGTACAAAATTCTGTTCCTTTGCACAATTTATTCCCCCAGCATATCTGAGAAATCGAAAATATATCTGTCAGCAACACTCCTGAGGTATTGCTCATTATCCTTTGAGGCTTCATCGTACACAGCAACAGTATACATATCAGCTTTCTTTGCTCCGCTTATTCCTTCCGGGATATCCTCAAAGACAACGCAGTTCTTTTCCGACACTCCAAGTTTTTTTGCAGTGTAAACATAAATATCAGGAAAACTCTTGTTGCGGCCAACCTGAGATGTATAGCATATCTCGTCAAAATACCCGTCTATCCCGTTGTTCTTCAAAACAGGCTCCAGCAAATACGGATTTGAAGATGTAGCCATGCCAAGCTTCACGCTGCGTTCCTTCAGAAAATCGAGATATTCCCTTGCGTAGGGCTTCAGCCTTACATTGTGCGCATATTCATATCTTGCCATATCCAGCCATATCCGGACTATTTCCTCAACGCTCTCGTCAAGACCGTAGGTGCTGCGCGTATATTCCGCCGCCGTTTCAAAAAACATTCCCCTGACTGTTTCGGTATATTCTCTGGTAACCGGTATTCCCCGTTCGGTCAGGAAATCAACATCCACCTTTGCCCAGACATACATGGAATCTATCACCGTACCGTCAAGATCAAATATTGCCGCCTCGAATTTTCTCATTCTTTCCTCCGTTTTCCGTAAGAGAACCACAAAATTTCTCATTTTGCAACTCTTTTATATTATATCACAGCCAGAATAAAGAATAAATACCCAAAACCCAGAATTTATACAGAATTTTTTGTACATTTTTTCAATATTTATAATACCGGGAGCATTACCGGCTCTCTTTTGCTGTAAATCGTAAAATGCGTAAAGCCGCACTTCATCAGCATATTCAGACCGTCCTCTATGCCTGCGCCCACATCTCCCCAGCGGTGAGCGTCCGAGCCGAGAGTAACATACTTTCCTCCGAGCTTGCGGAAGCGTTTTACCACACTTTCATCCGGCAGTGTCGTGCCGATAAGCTGCCGCAGACCTGAGGTGTTCACTTCAAGAGCCTTGCCGTTTTTAATAAGAGTCCTGAGAACGGCGTCCACCTGCGGCGCATAATCCATAACGCTTGTTTTTATCTCCGGATTGGCGCAGATATATCTGAACGGATATGTCAGGTGCGCAAGAGAATCGAAGCAGTCGCTTTGGGCAAGCTCCAGAAGCTCCTTAAAATAGCGGTTAAGCAAATTATCATAATTATCCTTGGTGTAATTGAGAAAGTAAAAATCCTTTTCTCCCTTTAAATTGTGCAGCGACCCGACAACAAAATCGAAATCGCCAAGAGAAAGAGCCTCCTGCGCAGCCTTCATATCCTGCGTAGGCTGACCAAGCTCGATACCTGTATAAATTTTGAGCTTGTCGGCATACATTGCCTTTGCCTTCATAATATCATGCACCGATGTTTCTATATCACTGCGGACGTTGTTGGCGTAATATTCGTTGCACTCACAATGGTCTGTCACTGTCAGAGAATACAGTCCCAGATTGAGCGCTCTTTCCGACAGCATAGCCACACTGTCGTTTCCGTCAAAAGAGTTCTCGCTGTGAGTATGGCTGTCCGAAATAAATTTATACTTCATAAATACTCCCCTTTACGTCTGTGTTTCATGTACCGTCCAAGCAGATTATAGCATTATTTTAAGTATTTGCATATCTCAATAATGATAAAAAAGAGCAAAATTTTTCCGTGAAAACTGTTAAAGAATGACATAGCCAAGCATGAGCATAATATGCGCTCTATGAATATACCTGTTCATTTTTACCGAAAAACTGAATTAACCGATTGATTTACAGAAACAAAGAGAGTATAATAGTATAGTATCACAGCTTTGGAGGTAGGAAAATGAAAAAGGGTAGATTCATTGTCCTTGAAGGGCTTGACGGTTCGGGCAAGGGTACGCAGGCGGATCTTCTTATCGAAGAAATGAAGCGTCAGGGACGAAACGTATATCTTACGGCAGAACCCACTGCTTCCTCCACCGGCGGAATGCTCAGAGACGCTCTGGGCGGTTTTGTCAGCCGTGATGCCTATGAGCTTTCGGCAATGTTCCTGCTCGACAGGATATTTCACAACGCAAATCCTAAAAACGGCATAAGGCAGTACATAGAAAACGGCATTGATGTTGTATGCGACAGGTACTACTATTCGTCCTTTGCCTATCAGGGCATAGACGCCGACCTGAAATGGGTCATGGATATGAACCTTAACTGCCCTGAGATACTTAAACCCGATCTGTGCATTTTTCTCGACATCTCACCCGAAGCCGGAGAAAAGCGTATTGCAGACAACCGCCTTGACCGTGAGATATACGAGAACGCTCAGGCGCAGAAACGGATAAGGGCGCGTTTCTATGAGGTCTTTGAGCTGCTGAAGGACAGCGAAAACATAAAAATCGTTGATGCCTCCCGTACTGTTCAGGAGGTATCGGCTGATATAATAAAAATCTATAACCAATTAAAGGAGAATTGAAAAATGGGATACCACATTAATACCAATTGTGTGCAGGCTGGCTATGAGCCTCAAAACGGCGAATCGAGAGTTATTCCCATAGTACAGAGCACGACCTTCAAGTATGATTCGGCGGCTACTCTCGGCAAGCTGTTCGATCTTGAAGAGGACGGCTTCTTCTACACCAGACTTACAAATCCTACTCTCAGCGCAGTTGCCGCAAAGATCGCAGCTCTTGAAGGCGGCGTCGGCGCAATGCTCACTGCTTCCGGTCAGTCTGCTTCCATGCTTTCCATCACAAATATATGTCATGCAGGCGACCATGTTGTATGCGCAAGCGCAATTTACGGCGGTACCTTCAATCTTTTCAACAAGTCTCTGCGTGAGCTGGGCATTGATTTCACCTTCATCACCCCTGATGCGACCGAGGAGGAGATAAATGCCGCTTTCAAGGAGAACACAAGAGCCGCTTTTGTTGAGAGCGTTTCCAATCCCTCTCTTGACGTTGCCGATGTCGAGCTTTATGCAAAGATCGCTCATGCTCACGGTGTGCCGCTCATCGTAGACAACACCTTCCCCACGCCCGTTAATTTCAGACCATTCGAGTGGGGCGCAGACATAGTTGTTCATTCCACATCAAAATACATGGACGGTCATGCTGTTGCGCTTGGCGGCGTAATTGTAGACAGCGGCAATTTTGACTGGACAAACGGCAAATATCCCGCCTTTACCGAGCCTGACGAGAGCTATCACGGCGTTGTATACACCGAGAAATTCGGCAAGGCTGCTTATATCACCAAGGCTGTCACCCACCTTATGCGTGACTACGGACCGCAGCAAAGTCCCCAGAACGCATTTCTTCTTAATCTTGGTCTTGAAACGCTTTTCCTGCGTATGGAGCGTCACTGTTCAAATGCACTTACGGTAGCCAGATTCCTGGAGCAGAACGACAAGATCGAGTGGGTAAACTATCCCGGACTTGAGAGCAGCAAATATTACGAGCGCGCCAAGAAATATATGCCCAACGGCAGCTGCGGCGTTATCTCATTTGGCGTAAAGGGCGGCAGAGAGAAGGCCATGCAGTTCATGGACGCCCTGAAGCTGATAAAGCTGGTGATACATGTTGCAGATGTACGCACCTGCGCGCTTCATCCGGCGAGCACCACACACCGTCAGCTTACAGACCAGCAGCTTGAAGACTGCGGAGTAAAGCCGAATCTTATCAGAATGTCGGTAGGCATAGAGTATGTTGACGACATTATCGCAGACATCAAGCAGGCTTTGGATCAGATCTAAAAAGTCATTTTATTGAGAGCAGAGGGCAGCCGTCCTCTGCTCTTTTCGCATTTGAGTTTTAATGAAGCTCTCCAAAAACCAAACACAAAAGTTTCGGCGGCAAGCTGCCGCCCCCGATTTCGCGTTCATAGATAAACAAGTGGAAACACGACAGCCCGCGCCCAAAAATATCAAATAAAAAACCACAACACAAAAGTTTCGCTCAAGCCTTTTCAAAGGCTTGCAGGGTCAAGGGACAGAGTCCCTTGCGGGAGGTTTGGAGGGCAGCGCCCTCCAAGACTGGGCAGCGCCCTGGTCGCGCTCCTCAGAGTGCGAAATCCCTATGCCGCAAATTCTCTTATTGCCCCGCTCCTCAAAATGTGCTATTATTGACATTAAGAACAGGAGGAAAAAGCATGGAAAAGATCAACGCAAAAGCGGCGGTGCTGGGCGGCGGCGCATCAGGTCTGGCTGCCGCTGTCGGACTTGCCCGCAAGACCGGAGCCGGCAGCGTTATACTGCTCGAAAGACAGGATCGCATCGGCAGAAAGCTTTTAGCGACCGGCAACGGACGCTGCAATATCTCAAACGAAAATATTTCCGAAAAACATTATCACGGAGATGAGAATATTATCCGCTCGGTGATCGGCGGCTTTGGCGTAAACGACCTGAAAAGCTTTTTTGCAGGTCTTGGCGTTCTGCTGCGCAGCGACAGCGAAGGCAGGATATACCCGCACAGCAATCAGTCAGCAACTATACTTGATTCTCTGCGGAATGAATGTGCCCGTCTGGGCGTTGCCGAGCGGCGCTCTTTCGCAGCGCACAGCATTAAACGTGAAAAAGGACGTTTTGTTATATTCTCCGATGACACAGAAGTAAGCTGCGAAAGACTTGTCATAGCGACAGGTTCAAAAGCCTTCCCTCAGTCCGGCGCAGATGACAGCGGCTACGCTCTGCTGAAAACGCTTGGCATTAAATACACCGAGCTTTTTCCTGCGCTCTGCCCCATAGCCACCTCCGAAAGATACAAAAGCCTTAAAGGAGTCCGCGCCCGGGGCAGCGTGACACTTCTTGCCGACGGCAAAGCCGTCAAGGAAACACAGGGCGAGATACAGTTCACCGACAGCGGCATTTCGGGTATATGCGTTTTTGAGCTTTCACGCAGCGTCAATGAATTTTTTCTCAAAGGCAGCATAGACGGCAAGCCATGTAAAAAGCTGCAGATATCCGCAGATGTTCTGAACAGTCTGAGCTTTCCTGAGCTTTGCGCCTATCTTGAAGCGTGCAAACGTCTTTTTGGCTCTGCGCCTGCGGACGGGCTGCTTTCGGGCGCTCTGAACATTCAGCTTTCACGGGTAATTGCCAAAACCTGCGGGCTTTCCGAAAAAGCCTGCTCTTCTCTTACCAACCGTGACATAAAACAGATCGCCTCCGCCGCAAAGAGATTGACATTCACTCCTTCGGGAACAGGCAGCTTTTCTTCTGCGCAGGTATGCGCCGGCGGCGTAGGCTCAGACGAGGTTTTTCCGGATACTCTTATGTCCAGAAAGCACAAAGGCTTATATATCTGCGGAGAGCTGCTGAATGTTGACGGCGACTGCGGCGGATTCAATCTGCACTTTGCCGTAGCGTCAGGGCTGAAAACTGCGGAGAACTATAAATAGCTGTTGTGTATTCCTATAATTTACGTTAAAAAGAAAGGACGGCATTTGCCGCTGGTGTTCTTTATGATAAGACTGAACGACATTTCTCTGCCGCTTGAATATGACGATGATATCCTGAAAAGGGCGGCAGCAAAAAAATTAAGGACAGCTCCCGATAATATCATTTGCGTTTCCCTCTGCAAAAGAAGCATTGACGCGCGCAAAAAGGAACAGATACATTTTCTGGCATCACTTGACATAAAGCTGCGCGGCGGCGAAAAAAAAGCCGCATCAGCCTGCAGGACAGCATCCATTGCGGAGGAGTACCGCTATGAACCTCCAAAATGCACAGCTTTGCAAAAACGTCCTGTTATTATAGGCAGCGGTCCATGCGGAACGTTTGCGGCTCTCATTCTTGCGCAGGCCGGTCAGAGACCTGTTATTTTAGAGCGCGGCCGTGATGTTGACGCCAGAATAAAGGATATCGAAGCCCTCCGGCTGACCGGCGTGTTGGATACGGATTCAAACATACAGTTCGGCGAGGGCGGAGCAGGCACGTTTTCGGACGGCAAGCTGAATACGGGTACCAAGGACAGCCGTATACGCAAGGTGCTTCAGGAATTTGCCGCTCACGGTGCGCCCGAAGAGATACTTTATCTTGCAAAGCCGCACATAGGCACAGATAAGCTCAGAAGCACCGTCAGAAATATCAGAAAGACCATTGTTTCTCTCGGCGGAGAATATTATTTCGGCACCAGACTTACCGATATTATTATCAAGGACGGCAGGCTGCAGGCCGTAAAAGCGGAAAGAGCCGGCGAAAGTCTGATATTTGAAACAGATCATGCGGTGCTTGCCATTGGTCACAGCGCAAGAGACACCTTTGAAATGCTCAATTCAAAAGGAATACCGATGGAGCAGAAGCCCTTTGCGGCAGGCGTAAGGATAGAGCATCTGCAGGAAAGCATAAACAAAGCTCAGTACGGCAGTTTTTATAAGCATCCGGCTCTTGGCGACGCCGATTATAAGCTTGCGGTGCATCTTAACAGCGGAAGAGGAGTGTATACCTTCTGTATGTGTCCGGGCGGAACGGTAGTTGCCGCGGCCAGTGAGGAGGGCAGGCTGGTGACCAACGGCATGAGTGAGTTTGCCCGTAACAGAACAAACGCAAATTCGGCGGTCCTGGTAGGCATATCTCCTGAGGATTTCGGGAGCAGCGATGTATTGGCGGGTGTCGCCCTTCAAAGACGTCTTGAAGAACACGCCTATCGTCTGGGCGGCGGAGGATACAAGGCGCCGATCCAGCGTGTGTGCGATTTTATGAAGAAGCAGCCCTCAAAAGAGCTTGGTTCGGTAGTGCCAAGCTACGAGCCGGGATATACCCTTACCGATCTGGACAAATGTTTGCCGGCGTTTATCACAGATTCGCTCAGAGAGGGCATATCAATGATGGATCAGCGGCTTTCCGGCTTTGCCTGCGGAGACGCTGTACTTACGGCCGTTGAGAGCCGCAGTTCATCTCCCGTAAGGATACTGCGGAACGGATCAATGCAAAGTCCGGCAGTTTCGGGGCTGTACCCATGCGGAGAGGGCGCAGGCTATGCCGGCGGAATAACCTCAGCGGCAGTTGACGGCATCAAAGCCGCAGAAATGATACTTACCGGCGGCAAGCTGCCGCACCCTTGTTCGCGCTGATAGTTGACCCGCACCAAAAGAAACGCATCGCGGCTCTTACTATATTCCAGCCGCGGGCAATTACATTTCCGCTTGTTTATCTGT
>CADBPE010000152.1 GCA_902796475.1 uncultured Ruminococcus sp. | reverse complement strand
TTATCTGTGAACGCGAAATCGGGAGCGCAGGCTCTGCGCCAAGCCTTTGAAAAGGCTTGAGCGAAACTTTTGTGTTGTGGTTTTTTGTTTGATATTTTTGGGGCGCGGGTAATTACGTTTCCGCTTGTTTATCTGTGAGCGCGAACACGGGTGCGGCAGCTTGCCGCCGCAGGCTCTGCGCTAAGCCTTTGAAAAGGCTTGAGCGAAACTTTTGTGTTGTCGTTTTGACTTGATATTTTTGGGCGCGGGCTGCTTGCCGCCTGTCAGGTGAACGGGGAGCAGTCCTGCGGAATATTATTTGCGCCTGTCACGAAGTGTTTCCGCAAAGTCTGATAGGAATGATGTATCTCCGCTGAATACAGAAAGGGACTTTTTCGCTTCGTCTGTCAGCTCAGCGACAAGACTCCTGCACTTTTCAAGACCGAGCAGTGAAACGTATGTTGATTTTTCGTTCTCCGCATCGCTGCCGATGGGCTTGCCAAGAGTCGCTTCGTCCGAGGTGACGTCCAGCATGTCATCAACTATCTGAAAGGCAAGACCTATGCAGGCGGCATACTCCTCGGCAGCTTTTTTCTGAACGTCATCAGCGCCTGCCGAAATGCAGCCGAGAAGACAGGCGGCTTTTATAAGCGCTCCGGTCTTGAGCCTGTCCATAAGGCGCAGACGCTCTATCGCTGCATTTTTGCCCTCGCTTTCAATGTCGATGATCTGACCGCCTATCATTCCTTCCGCACCTGCGCATGATGCAAGAAGTCTGCCGGCAAGAGCGCACTTCTCATATCCGTTGAGAGCCGCCGCCTTTTCGGAAAGCGCGGTTTCAAAAGCCAGCGTAAGAAGGGCGTCTCCGCCGAGGACAGCCGCAGCCTCTCCGAAAACCTTGTGATTGGTAGGCTTTCCGCGCCGCATATCATCATTGTCCATACACGGAAGATCGTCATGAATAAGCGAGTATGTATGTATCATCTCAATTGCGCAGGCAAAGGGCATGGCAGCCTCCTCAGTGCCGCCGCAAAGCTTCGCAAACTCCAGAACAAGCACAGGACGCACACGCTTTCCGCCGGCTGTAAGGCTGTATTTCATGGATTCCAGCACAGTGCGTATGCTTTCGTCGTCTGCGGGAATACTGTTCAGCAGAGCATTTTCTATCCTTTCAAGACGGTCATTCATTATTCATTCCTCCTCATTATCATCGGATATTATCGTGAGCTTCTGTTCGGCGCTTTTCAGTATCTCATAGCAATCCTTTGAAGCCTTCATACCCTCTTCAAACAGCTCCATGCTCTCCGAAAGCGAAAGCTCGCCCGCTTCAAGCTGCTTTACGATCTCTTCAAGCCGCGCAACGGAAGGCTCGTATTTTGAAATATCACTCATCGTTCTTTTCCCTCCTGCCAAGAACAGCGCAGTCAAGCTCGCCGTCCTGCATCAGAATATTTATTCTGTCGTTTTCCTGCACGTTTTTCACGGAACGCAGGATATTGCTGTCCTTTTCGGCTATCACATAGCCCCTTGCAAGCACCTTCAGCGGACTCATAGCGTCAAGTCCCGCACTTAGCCGCGCAAGGTGAGATCTTTCTTTGCTGATGCGCCTTGCTGCGGCAGCGGAAAGTCTGTCACTGAGCATATCGAGCCGCATCCTGCGAAGATGTATAAGTTCCATCGGAGAGCGCATCACTCCGGCGCTGCTCAGTCTGTCAAGACGCAGCCTTTCACGTTCAAATCTGGCGCTCATCAGCCTTGAAAGCCGGCTTCTGTAAGTTTTCAGTTCCGAAAGCATCACGCTCGTTTCAGGAGATACAAGCTCGGCTCCTGCCGATGGAGTTGAAGCCCGCACATCGGCAGCAAAATCGCATATAGTAAAGTCTGTCTCATGCCCGACTGCCGAAACTATCGGAACGCTGCATTCATATATGGCTCTTGCAAGCGCTTCGTCATTAAAAGCCCACAGTTCTTCCGCCGAACCGCCGCCTCGTCCGATGATGACCACGTCGGCGCACTTGCTTTTGTCAAAATATTTTACCGCTCTGATAAGCTGCGGCGCTGCGCCGTCACCCTGCACAAGAGCCGGATACAGCACCACCTCCGCCGCCGGATAGCGCCTTTTGAGTATGCGCAGTATATCCTGCAAAGCTGCGCCTGTCGGCGAGGTTATAACGCCTATTTTTGAAGGATATGGCGGCAGCGGCTTTTTATGCGCATCGTCAAACAAGCCCTCCTGCTGCAGCCTGCGTTTGAGCTGCTCAAAGGCAAGATTCAGTGCGCCTGCTCCATAAGGCTGCATATCATCAACATAAAGCTGATATGTCCCCGCTGCCTCATACAGGCTCACACGTCCGCGCACAAGCACCTTCATGCCCTCCTGCGGTTTGAATTTCAGCAGTCTGGCGCTTCCTGCAAACATGACCGCCTTTACTGCCGCCTTGTCGTCCTTGAGCGTCATGTAGATATGCCCCGAACGGCTTTGTATCGTGAGGTTCGATATTTCCCCCTGCAGCCACAGTGATCTTAAATTACGGTCGGATTCCAGCAGTAATTTTACATACATATTAAGACCCGACACTGTCAGCACATTATCATCCATAATCATCACTTACTCAAATCTTATTTGTCCGTCCTGAGCATCGGGCAGATCAAAACCAAGATGCAGACAGGCGGCTCTTGTTATGCAGCGTCCTCTCGGAGTACGGTTAAGAAAGCCTATCTGCATAAGATACGGCTCAATAACGTCCTCGATCGTGACGGCCTCCTCACCGATAGCAGCCGCAAGCGTTTCAAGACCGACAGGTCCGCCCCGATAGAATTTCACAAGCGCCGTGAGCATCCTTCTGTCATTGGAATCAAGTCCAAGCTCGTCTATCTCCAGACGTTCAAGGGCTGTACGGGCGGTTTCAAGGGTTATAACGCCGTTGGACATGACCTGCGCAAAGTCACGCACACGCTTGAGCATACGGTTGGCTATTCTCGGCGTACCTCTTGAACGTGAGGCTATTTCAAGAGCGCCGTCATTTTCTATGGCAATGTTAAGTATACCGGCGCTGCGCTTGATTATCATAGCCAGTTCCTCCGGAGTATACAGTTCAAGTCTTAGCGAAACGCCAAAGCGGTCCCTGAGCGGCGCAGTGAGCTGACCTGCCCTTGTGGTAGCCCCCACCAGTGTAAAATGCGGCAGCGGAAGATGATACGAAGCCGCCATCTGTCCCTTTCCGGTAACTATGTCTATTGCGAAGTCCTCCATTGCCGGATAGAGTATTTCCTCAACGGCTCTTGAAATGCGGTGTATCTCATCAATAAACAGCACGTCGCCCTCGTTGAGATTCGTGAGTATAGCCGCAAGATCGCCTGGCTTTTCTATGGCAGGTCCGGAGGTTATGCGCAGATTCACATTCAGTTCGTTGGCAATTATTCCCGAAAGCGTGGTCTTGCCAAGTCCGGGCGGACCGTAAAGCAAAACATGGTCAAGACTTTCATGCCGCTGCTTGGCTGCTTCTATAAATATTGCAAGATTCTGTTTTACTTTTTCCTGACCGATATAATCCTCCAGCCGTCTTGGGCGAAGCGGGTTATCGCTGTCGGTATCTCCCATTATTTCGGTCGGAGAAACTATCCTGTTTTCAAAATCAAGATCGTCCATCATGTTATCCTTTCATATTATCGTCATTGCTTTCCTATCGCCTTCAGAGTTTCGGCTATTATCCTTTCGACCGGCAGCGACGGGTCTATATCCTTCATAAAGGGCAGCACCTCGTCCGGAGTATAGCCAAGCACTGCCAGGGCTCCTATTGCCTGTGAGATATTCCCGGCAGCCTGCGGCGTTACCGATATGCTTTCTTCTATGCCCGCAGAAGGCGATGCAATGCCAAGCTTTTTTATTTTATCCTTTAGTTCAAGGATTATCCTTTGCGCAAGCTTATTTCCCACTCCGCCGGCTTTGGTAAGCGATTTGCTGTCGCCAAGCGATACCGCAAGCGCCACCTGCTCCGGACTGAGCGCTGAAAGAATCGAAAGAGCAACCTTTGCGCCCACTCCGCTTATAGACATGAGCATTTTAAAGCAGTTCATTTCTGCCGTATCGGCAAAGCCGCAAAGCTCAACAGCGTCTTCCCTAACAAGCATATGGGTATAGAGCATTGCATTTTCGCCCACTCTCGGCAGACTGCGCAGAGTGTTCATTGTCGCCATACACTTATAGCCTACTCCTGCGCACTCTATCACCACAAAGCCGGGCTCTGCATGAATTATTTTTCCGTTAAGACTGTATATCATAATTTTTTCCTTTCAGTTTTTGCCGGACAGCCTGATGTCCGGCATATCCGGTCACGTCATTTTACTCCATGAAATTCCTTGCGCAGATAGAACAGCTCCTCCATGTCGGTAAGCTGCATACCATCAAATGTGCAGTGAAGAACATAAGGCATATAGTCGATTATCCGAAGGAACTGCTCAAAGCCGAATTCCGGACGGTAATAGTTGATGATCGTGGAAAGCGCCGTTCCGTGAGTGCCGACAAGTATGGTCTGACCCGGATATCCTGTAAGGATATCTTTAAGCGCCGCAATATTCCTTTCCTGAGTTGAACGTATGCTCTCGCCGTTTTCCTCGTGAAAATCGTGATCCGCCCAGCGCCTGCGGAACATCTCGTGACTGTTGCTGCTTCCTCCGGGGTTGTCCCGTTCACGCAGACGTTCATCAAGAGTAAGCTCCAGACCAAGAGCCTCGACCAAAGGCATGATGGTGTCCATGCTCCTTTTGTAAGGGCTGGAAACGGCTCTGTCAAAACTCACATTTTTCAGAACTGCCAGAGCCTTGTGACGATCATCCATACCCTCGGCGGAAAGCGGAAATGTGCGGTTCTCTCCGCTTCTGTAATCCGGCTGCGCATGACGTACAAAGTATATATGTGTCACGGCTGTGACCTCCTTTTATTCAGGATAGAGCGCAGCGCCGTACCCGAACACTGCGCGTGACAAATAGCGATAGCCAGAGCATCTGCGGTATCATCAGGTTTTGGCATTTCCGCAAGCTTCAGCAGTCTTCGGGTCATCTCCATGACCTGCTGCTTATGCGCCTGACCGTAGCCTGTTACCGCCGTTTTCACCTGTAAAGGGGTATACTCGCTTATCGGGATATTGTTGTTCATTGCCGCAAGAAGTATAACGCCTCTTGCCTGAGCAACATCTATTGCGGTTTTCTGGTTATTCTGAAAGTACAGCCGCTCAATAGACATCTCATCAGGGTCATTTTTTATTATCACGGATATAAGTCCATTGTATATCTGCTGCAGTCTGAGCGGGAACGGCGTATCGGCATCGGTAGTTATAGCGCCGTAATCTACGGCATAATATCTGCCCGCGCTGAATTCTATAACGCCATAGCCCACAATGGCATATCCTGGGTCTATTCCTAAAATTCTCATTATGCTACTCCAAATGTATTTTTTCGCCTGCCTGACATCAGCGCAGGACTGCAATATGTTATTATATATTTTAACACAATTATCAAATTGTATCAAGTATTATACTATTATCATCAACCTGAATCCGTGAAACTCAAATAGATGGAATAGCGGAAATCAAGATAAACAGAGCTATTGTTTTACTATTTGTTTATCACCAAATGGGTACGGCGGCAAGCTGCCGCCCCCTTGTTCGCGTTGATAGTTGACCCGCACCAAAAGAAACGCATCGCGGCTCTTACTATATTCCAGCCGCGGGCAATCACATTTCCGCCTGTTTATCTGTGAGCGCGAAATTGGGAGCGCAGGCTCTGCGCCAAGCCTTTGAAAAGGCTTGAGCGAAACTTTTAATTTTATGTTCATACATTTTTAACTCGTTCAAAAACCCTATTTGGAGAGGATTTTCGATTGATTTTTTACCTGCTTTGGTGTATAATATATCCGTTATTTTATTATGGAATAGCAGACAATTTTTCCGGTACTGCCTTTCCGAAGCTTTGGAGGTAAAAATGAAATTTTCTGAAATGGAATATATCCGCCCGGAACTCGATCCCGTCCGAAAGGAAGCAGAACAAATAAAGCTTGCCTTTAAAAGCGCCGAAACTCCCGAACTTGCCGAGGCTGCATTTGCACAGTGGGATAAGCTCATGAGCCATGCCGGCACCATGATGAGCCTTGCTTATATAAGAAGCTCCATCGACACAAACGACGAATTCTATGAAAAAGAAGTTGAATATATAGACGAGATATCTCCCGAATTGACCGAGATCAGTCAGAGCTTTGCCGAACTGCTGGTAAACAGCCCGTTCAGAAAACAGCTTGAAGAAAAATACGGCAGTCTGCTGTTTATCAATAATGAAATTTTCCTGAAGGCTTTTTCAAAGGAGATCATTCCCGAAACTCAGGAAACCAACAAGCTCGAAACAGAGTATCAGAAGCTTATCGCCTCGGCTCAGGTGGAGTTTGACGGAAAAAAATGCACTATCTCCCAGCTTTCCCCGTATAAGCAGAATGCAGATGACGAAACACGCCGCGCCGCATGGCTTGCGGAGGCTTCGTTCTACAGCGAAAACGGCGACAAGCTTGACGATATATTTGATAAACTCGTAAAGCTGCGTGACAGAAAGGCAAAAAAGCTTGGCTATGATAATTTTGTCAGACTCGGCTATCTGCAGATGAACAGGAACTGCTACGGTCCGGAGGACGTCAGCAATTTCCGGAAGGCTGTGGTGCGCTATATCGTGCCTATTGCTGACAGACTTTACCGCGATCAGGCAAGACGTACCGGACTTTCCTATCCGTTCAGCTTTGCCGATGCCGCCCTGCATTTCCGTGACGGCAACCCGACGCCCTGCGGTACGCCGGAGGATATCCTTGAGACCGGCAAGAAGCTCTATCATTCTCTTTCGCCCGAAACAGCCGCATTTATCGACACCATGCTCAATGACGAGCTTATGGACGTACTCAGCAAAAAGGGCAAGGCAAGCGGCGGCTACTGCACCCAGTTAGAGGACTATAAGGTCCCGTTCATCTTTGCAAACTTCAACGGCACCGCCGATGATGTTGAGGTCATTACCCACGAAGCCGGCCATGCCTTTGCATACTACTGTGCAAGGGATATTTTCCCCTCGGACAATCAAAGCCCGACTCTTGAAGCCTGCGAGATACACTCAATGACAATGGAATTTTTCGGCTGGAAAATGAGCGATGAATTTTTCGGCAAGGATTCCGACAAATTCAGGTATAATCATCTTTTTGGTGCGATCACCTTTATCCCCTACGGCGCAATGGTCGATCATTTCCAGCATATCATATATGAAAATCCCGAAATGCCAAAGGCTGACCGTCACAAGGTATGGACGGAGCTTATGGGAATATATATGCCTTGGATGAAGCTGGACGGCTCACCCTTCTACGGCGAAGGCAAGGGCTGGCAAAGACAGCTGCATATTTATGAGAATCCGTTTTACTATATTGATTATTGTCTTGCCCAGACCGTTGCTCTGGAATTCTGGGTGATAATGCAGAAAAGCCACAGCGAAGCCTGGGAACGCTATATGAAGTTAGTGAACAAGGCAGGCACTCAGACCTTCACCAAGCTTGTGGAAACCGCCGGTCTTGACTCTCCGTTTGACGAGAACGCCCTGAAAAACATTTCTCAGGCTGCCGAAAGATACCTTAAAGATTTTTCCGTTTGATAATTATATAAACACGCTATCAGCTTTTTAGGAGGGTAGCCGCAGTTGCCCCGTGTCGGGCTGCGGCAGAAATATGCAGAAAGATTTTGTGAAATTTGAAAATGTCTATAAGCGTTACAAAATGGGCGAGGTGACCATCACCGCGGCAGACGGCGTAAGCTTTTCCGTTGACGAGGGAGAATTTGCCGTTATCGTAGGACTTTCCGGCGCAGGAAAAACCACTGTGCTGAATATTCTCGGCGGCATTGACAGCTGCGACGAAGGAAAGATCATTGTAGGCGGCAAGGATATCAGCCATCTTAACCAGCATGATCTGGCGTCATACCGCAGGTACGACATCGGATTTGTGTTTCAGTTCTACAATCTCATACCCAACCTCACCGCAAAAGAAAATGTCGAGCTTGCCACGCAGATCTGCCGGGAATCGCTTGACGCCGAATCAGCGCTGGACAGCGTAGGACTTTCAGAAAGAAAAAACAACTTTCCCTCCCAGCTTTCCGGCGGTGAGCAGCAGCGTGTTTCCATAGCAAGAGCCTTGGCGAAAAAGCCCAAGCTCCTGCTGTGTGACGAGCCTACCGGCGCCCTTGACTACAACACCGGCAAAAGCATACTAAAGCTGCTGCAGAACAAGTGTCGGGAGGACGGCATGACCGTTATTCTCATAACCCACAACTCCGCCATTACGCCAATGGCAAACCGTGTTATCAGAATGAGAAGCGGCAAGGTCATCAGCAACCAGGTAAATCCGACTCCGCTGCCCATCGAGCAGATCGAATGGTAGCTTTTAAGAAAACAAAAACACAAAAGTTTCGGCGCAGAGCCTGCGCTCCCAATTTCGCGTTCACAGATAAACAAACGGAAACGCAGCAGCCCGCGCCAAAAAAATAGCCCACAAAAACAAAACACAAAAGTTTCGCTCAAGCCTTTTCAAAGGCTTGCAGTGAAAATGCTGTTTGCTCACTGCAGCAAAACAAAAAAGTTTCGGCACAAAGCCTGCGCTCCTGTATTCGCGTTATCAGAAAATCTTAAGTTAATGACATTGAGTATCTACCCTGGTTTCT
>CADBPE010000151.1 GCA_902796475.1 uncultured Ruminococcus sp. | reverse complement strand
CTTCGCTGATAACTTCGCCGCCTGTGAGGATAGCGATATCCTTGAGCATTTCTTTTCTTCTGTCACCGAAACCGGGAGCCTTAACTGCCGCACACTTGAATGTACCTCTCAGGTTGTTGAGGATAAGTGTTGTGAGAGCTTCGCCCTCGATGTCCTCAGCGATGATAACAAGCTTCTTGCCTGACTGAACGAGCTGTTCGAGAAGGGGAAGTATCTCCTGGATAGAAGCGATCTTCTTGTCTGTGATAAGGATATAGGGGTCGTCGTAAACAGCTTCCATCTTCTCTGTATCAGTTACCATGTAGGGGGAGATGTAGCCTCTGTCGAACATCATGCCCTCAACAACCTCTGAATAGGTCTCGGCTGTCTTTGACTCCTCAACGGTGATAACGCCGTCCTTGCCGACCTTTTCCATAGCCTCTGCGATAAGGTCACCGATGAACTCGTCGCCTGCAGAGATCGTTGCAACTCTTGCAATATCCTTGGAGCCTTCAACGGGCTTTGAGTTGAGCTTCAGTGTGTCAACAGCGGTGTCAACAGCCTTGCTGATACCCTTTTTGAGGACCATCGGGTTAGCGCCTGCTGTAACATTCTTCATACCCTCACGGATAAGAGCCTGAGCGAGCAGTGTAGCTGTTGTAGTACCGTCACCGGCAACATCGTTTGTCTTTATGGAAACTTCCTTTACGAGCTGTGCGCCCATGTTCTCAAAAGCGTCCTCAAGCTCTATTTCCTTTGCGATGGTAACACCGTCATTGGTGATGAGCGGAGCGCCGAACTTCTTGTCAAGAACCACGTTTCTGCCCTTGGGGCCAAGTGTAATTTTAACGGTATCAGCCAGCTGGTCAATACCTCTGAGAAGAGCCTTTCTTGCTTCTTCGCCGTAAGCGATCTGTTTTGCCATGATGATATACCTCCGTTGTGATGAATTATTCTACAATAGCAAGAATGTCAGACTGACGAACGATAGAATATTCCTCGCCGTCAAGCTTAACGTCTGTGCCTGAGTATCTGCTTGTGATGACCTTCTGGCCTACCTGCACAAACATGGTGACCTCATTGCCATCTACCATTCCGCCGGGACCTACTGCTACGATCGTTGCGAACTGCGGCTTCTCCTGTGATGCTGCAGTAAGAACGATACCGCTCTTTGTGGTCTCCTCTGCTGCTTCTGCTTTTACAACTACTCTGTCCAGTAACGGCTTGATAGTCATAATATTTGCCTCCTTGATCCTTTTATATAATCTGAGTGCCCTCATCAGGGGCTTGCTCTTTATTTTAGCACTCTCACTATTTGAGTGCTAAACATATTGTAAACTCTTTTAGCAAAAAAATCAAGTGTTATTTGAAAGTTTTTTTGCAATTGAATATATATTATCAATTATATTGTCCATCTGTCTTAAATATTCCTCAAAGCTAAAGGGTCATACCGATTTTTTATAAAGGCATGACCCAACGATCTGTTATTATGTATAAAACATTATATTTTATTTTGTAAACAGTGGCAAAGGCTCAATAGAAAATATCCTCACATTCCTCTAACTCGGACATAGGACAATAATCCATATCCGCAATTATAAGGTGATCCATAAGGCAGACGCTGATGCTTGAAAGTGAGGACTTGAGCTTTTTAGTGAGCTTTATATCCTGAGCAGACGGCAGCGCCACTCCGCTGGGGTGATTATGTGCCAGCACTGCCCCATAAGCCTTATACTTCACGCAAAGCTGAAGTATGTAGCGGATATTGACCTCTGAAGCGGTAAACGAGCCCTTGCTTATGATATCGCAGAAAAGCCTGTTGCCCTTAGGATCTACCAAAAGCAGCAGGACCTGTTCCTCGTCCCTGCCAATGAAGTACGGGAGGATACATTCACCGATATTGTCCGAATTGATCTTTGTAGATTTATTATCGGATTTGTACTTGTCGATGTAATATCTGGAACATACCGACGGTATGAGCTTTATCAGTGATGCGCAGCTCCTGCTCAGACCGCATTCCATAAGACATTCAAGCGAAGCATCGAACACAGCCGAAAAGCTTCCGAAGTGATCCAGCAGCTTATGCGCGATGTCGTTGGTATCCTTTCTTGGGACACCGTAAAAAAGCAGAAGCTCAATGACCTGATGATCCATGAAGCCGTTTAATCCCTCATTGAGAAAACGCTCCCTTACACGATCCCTGTGACCATCGTGGATACCTTTATTACCAGCCATACAGCTTCTCCTCCTGAGCGTGGATTATTTAAGAGATCACCGCTCCTGCCATTTATAAGACCTGAAGAAGATGACCTCTTAACGTTTATTATAACTAATTTATCACAAAAATTCAACTGTTTTTTCAAGATGCGGGAAACTTATCTTTCCCTTACCCTCTCGCGGCGGTGAGAGCGGCTTTTTCGGAATATGCCGCAAGGAGAGGACGTCTTGCGCAGGGCGTCCCCTCTAAAAAAACAATCTGCCGGCTGAGCGAAACTTTTTGTTACGGCTTTTCGTGTGATATTTCAGAGCACGAACTCTGCGCCGCTGCTTATTTCGTTCTGCCTATATCTTTTCTGTAATGAGCGCCTTCAAAGGATATCTTTGCAACTGCCGCATAAGCCTTTTCAAGAGCTTCGTCAAGCGTTCTGCCGCCTGCGGTAATGCCGAGCACACGTCCGCCGTTGGTGTAGAATTTGCCGTTTTCAAGCTTGGTGCCGGCATGGAATACCTCTACACCCTCAAGCTGTCCGTTCTCGTCAAGACCGGTGATCTCCAAGCCCTTCTTGTACGCCAGCGGATAACCGCCGGAAGCCATAACAACGCAGGCAGTGGCTTCTTCGCTCCACTCAATAGTGAGCTGGGAAAGCTTTTCGTCAATAACAGCTTCGATTATATCTACCAGATCGGTCTTGAGTCTGGGAAGGACTACCTGAGCCTCCGGGTCTCCGAAACGCGCATTGTATTCGATCACCTTGGGACCGTCAGGGGTTATCATCAGTCCGAAATAGAGACAGCCCTTGAATGTACGGTTCTCACTGTTCATAGCGGCGACCGTAGGCTCAAAAATCGTCTTGCGGCAGATCTCGGCTATTTCCGGTGTGTAATAGGGGTTGGGGCTGATAGTACCCATACCGCCCGTATTCAGACCCTCGTCATTGTCATTTGCGCGCTTGTGATCCTTGCTCGATACCATCGGAACAAGTGAGATACCGTCTGTAAATGCAAGTACGGAAACCTCCGGACCGGTAAGATATTCCTCAACGACAATATTATTGCCTGAATCTCCGAATTTCTTGTCCTCCATGATCTCCTTAACGGCTTCTCTTGCCTCCTTCTGGGTCTGGGCAATGATAACGCCCTTGCCGAGAGCCAGTCCATCAGCCTTGATCACGACCGGATATTTATTCTTTTCCTCTATGTATGCAACAGCCTTGGCAGGATCGTCAAAAACCTCGTATTCGGCTGTGGGAATGTGGTATTTCTTCATCAGGTTCTTTGAAAAGACCTTGCTGCTCTCGATAACTGCCGCCTCTGCTCTGGGACCGAAAGCGCGGATTCCGTTTGCCATAAGGGTATCGACCATGCCGGCTGCTAACGGATCATCAGGAGCAACAAAAACAAGATCAACTGCATTTGCCTTGGAAAATTCGACTATGCCTGCCTTGTCCATAGCGCCGATATTGATGCACTCGGCGTCCTTGGAAATGCCGCCGTTGCCGGGAGCTGCATATACCTTATCTACCTTGGGGCTCTGTCTGAGCTTGCGGATGATCGTATGCTCACGACCGCCGCTGCCGATAACAAGTATTCTCATTGGAATATTCCTCCTTGGGTATCAGTGATGGAAAAGACGAATGCCTGTGAATGCCATTGTCATGTTGTACTTGTTGCAGGTATCGATAACATTGTCGTCACGGATAGAGCCGCCGGGCTGAGCGATATACTGAACGCCGCTGCGCTTTGCCCTTTCGATGTTGTCACCAAACGGGAAGAATGCATCGGAACCAAGAGAAACTCCGCTGAATGTGGCAAGCCATGCCTTCTTTTCTTCCTTTGTAAGGGGTTCGGGCTTTACAGTGAAGAACTGCTCCCATGTGCCGTCTGCAAGCACGTCCTCATAATCGTCAGAGATGTAAACGTCAATGGTGTTGTCGCGGTCGGGTCTGCGGATATCCTCACGGAAGGGCAGCGCAAGCACCTTCGGACACTGACGCAGATACCATATATCCGCTTTGTTGCCCGCAAGACGTGTGCAGTGTATTCTTGACTGCTGACCTGCGCCTACGCCGATAGCCTGACCGTCCTTTGCATAGCAGACTGAGTTGGACTGTGTATATTTAAGCGTGATAAGAGCAATGATGAGATCTCTCTTTGCCTCGTCCGGAAAATCCTTGTTCTCGGTAACGATATTTTTAAGCATTTCCTCGTCAATTTTCAGGTCATTTCTGCCCTGCTCGAAGGTTATGCCGTATACCTGCTTATGCTCGATAGCTGCGGGAACATAATTCGGGTCGATCTTTACAACATTATATGTGCCCTTGCGCTTTGTCTTGAGTATAGCAAGAGCCTCATCCGTATAGTCGGGAGCTATAATGCCGTCCGAAACCTCTCTCTGGAGAAGAAGAGCCGTCTGCTTGTCGCAGGTATCGGAAAGCGCTACCCAGTCGCCGTAGGATGACATTCTGTCGGCGCCTCTTGCCTTTGCATAAGCGCTGGCTATCGGAGAAAGCTCCAGATCATCAACAAAATATATCTTTTTCAGAGTGTCGGAAAGCTCGGTAGCTACCGCAGCGCCTGCCGGACTTACATGCTTGAAGGATGCAGCGGCAGGAAGTCCTGTTGCCGCTTTAAGCTCGGTCACAAGCTGCCAGCTGTTGAAGGCGTCAAGGAAGTTGATGTATCCCGGTCTGCCGTTGAGAACGGTAACAGGCAGCTCGGAGCCGTCCTGCATATAGATCTTTGAAGGCTTCTGGTTAGGATTGCAGCCATATTTAAGTTCAAGCTCGTTCATGTTGAAGAACTCCTTTCAGTCGTGTGGATTATTTATTCTTATTTACGATCCTGTCCTCGAACTCGCCGGTAGCAAGGTCGATAAAACGGGTGTAGAGTGACACCTTGTTGTCTGCGTTGAGCGACTCCCATACATTTGAAGTAAAGGTATCAATATCGCCCTCGATGCTGACAAGCGTAGGCTCGCCCTCAAATGACGGGATCGGGTTGCCGTCACACTTATAGGTATGTATGAAGTGACCCTCGCCTGCTGCGGGCTGAGCATACTCATAGAAGAAACGCAGAGCAGACTCTTCCCTGCCGCAGTTGCTTTTGAGAATGGACATCTTGTAGGAGAAACCGCCGTTTGCGAAATCGAGGATACCGGAAATTCTGGGAGTGAAGTTTGGCGGGTCAGGCTCAAATGTACGGGTGCGCAGAGCCTCCTCGAAGGTCTTGCCCTCAAGTATGAAGTCCCTTACGGTGTCGGTCTGGTCGCCGTTGGTTACAACGGTAGAATTTTCAAGTGTGCGCACAGGAGCGTAAATAATGAGTGAAGGATCGACCAGCTTTGAAGGATCAAATGCCTGGGTCTTGAGATCCTTGCCCTCAGCCACAAAAACACGGTTGCGGCTGTTTTCGCTTCTGCCCATGATAAAGTAGCCGATAACGGCCTTTTTGCCGTCCTCGCTCATGCCGATGATGATACCCCTTCCGGGATAAGTGGTCGATGATATTTCTTTTTTAAGATCTGTCATTTCAACAATTCCTTTCTTGTGTATTGAACGAAAAGATCAATTCTTTGCAAGCGCCGAGCCTTCAGGCGTGACCTGTTCGGCGGTTCACTTGATATAGACACGCGAACCCCTTACTTCAAGCCTGTCCTCACAGAAGAGCGACACAGCCTTGGGAAGTATCTTCCACTCCGCCTGCTCCATAACACGCCTTTGGAGCGTTTCCGGAGTATCGTCGTCTAAGACTTCTACGCCCTTTTGAAGAATGATCGGGCCGCCGTCGCATACCTCCGTGACAAAATGCACCGTTGCGCCGGTGAGCTTCACGCCCTTTTTAAGAGCCTCCTCGTGGACCTTAAGTCCATAATAGCCCTTGCCGCAGAAGGACGGGATAAGCGCCGGGTGTACGTTCATCATCTTGTTGGGCATTGCCTTTACAACAAGCTCGTCAAGTATGGTCATGAATCCGGCATACACTACAAGATCAGCCTTTTCTTCAAGAATTGCGTCAAGCACTGCCTGACTGTATGAGATTATGTCGGCATAATCCCTGCGGGCTATGACCCTTGTGCCTATACCGTGATTTGCAGCCCTTTCAAGCGCATAAACGCCGGGCTTTGAGGATATTACACAGGTGATCCTTCCGTTTTTGATTGCGCCGCTCTCCTGAGCGTCTATAAGAGCCTGCAGGTTGGTACCGCCGCCGGAAACAAGCACTACGATATTTTTCATTTAGTCCGTCACCTTTTTATCAGTATTCGATTATAACGCCTTCATCGCTCTCCACAAGCTCGCCAAGAACATAAGCTTCCTCGCCGGAGGCTTTGAGTGAAGCGATAGCCTTGTCAGCGTCTGCGGCATCAACAACTACGGTCATGCCTACACCCATGTTGTAGGTGTTGAACATATCGCGCTCCGGTACGCTGCCTGCCTTTGCGATAAGATCAAAAACAGGAAGCACCTGAACATCCTTGCGGGCTATCCTTGCGGAAATCCCCTTCGGAAGTGACCTCGGGATATTCTCATAGAAGCCGCCGCCTGTTATGTGGGAGATCGACTTGACTTTTACACTGTCAAGAAGTGCCATTATAGCCTTTACATAAATTCTTGTCGGGGTAAGCAGCGACTCACCGAGAGTCATGCCCAGCTCGTCATAGTGTACTGCAATGGTCTTTTCGCTTATGTCAAAGACCTTGCGCACAAGTGAGAAGCCGTTTGAATGTACGCCGCTGGACTTGATGCCGATCATAACGTCACCGGGCTTCTGGGTATCGGGCTTGAGTATCTTGTCTTTGTCAACAACGCCTACCGCAAAGCCTGCAAGGTCGTATTCGTCCTCCGGCATAAGTCCGGGATGCTCGGCTGTTTCGCCGCCGATAAGGGCGCATTCGCTCTGGACACAGCCCTCCGCAACACCCGAAACGATCTTTGCTACCTTCTCGGGATAGTTCTTTCCGATAGCGATATAGTCAAGGAAAAACTGGGGTTTTGCGCCGCAGCAGATAATGTCGTTTACGCACATTGCAACGCAGTCAATGCCTACGGTGTCATGCTTGTCCATCAGGAAAGCAAGCTTTATTTTTGTGCCTACGCCGTCGGTACCGGATACCAGAACAGGCTTGCTTATACCCGCAGTGTCTATTTCAAACAGACCGCCGAAGCCGCCTATACCGGAAAGCACACCGCTTGTCATTGTTCTTGCAACATGAGCTTTCATCAGCTCGACTGCTTTATATCCGGCAGTTACGTCAACGCCTGCAGCCTTGTAGCTGTCACTGTAGCTTTTCATAATATTCCTCCAAGTGATTTATTTGTTTTCTATCTGCTTTGAATACTTGTCCTCTCGTGAGGTGTCGGAAACATCGAGCGGATAATTGCCCGTAAAGCAGGCATCGCACAGATCAAGTCTGTTCTCTTTTGCAAGCTCTCTGAGACTTTCCACCGAAAGGAACCCAAGCGAATCTGCGCCGATATAGCTGCATATCTCCTCTACGCTGTGGGTAACGGCAATAAGCTCCTCTTTTACCGTAGAATCGCTCGTGAAATAACACGGACACTTAAACGGCGGTGAAGCTATCCTCATGTGTACCTCTTTTGCGCCCGCCTGACGGAGAAGATTTACTATATGACGGCTCGTTTTGCCCTTAACGATAGAGTCATCAATAACAATGACCCTCTTTCCGTTTACGTTGTTTTTAAGAGCGTTCAGCTTTATGCGCATAAGGTACTCGGAGTTGCGCTTTCTGTCGTTGAAGGCTCTGCCGATGTACTTATTCTTGATAAGACCGGTCGCATATGGTATGCCGGATTCCATCGCATAGCCGATAGCCGACTCAATGCCGCAGTCCGGAACGCCGCACACGATATCCGCTTCTACGGGATGCTGCTGGGCAAGCATCCTGCCCGCTCTCTGACGGGAAAGATTAACGGAAACACCGTCAACCACGCTGTCGGGACGTGAAAAGAAAATGTACTCAAAAATGCAGAAGGCAGTCTTTTCTATATGGTCTTTCTTATAGCTGTGAACGCCCTCGCTGTCAATGACAAGCATTTCACCCGGCTCAATATCCCTTATGAATTCGCCGCCCATGCTGTCAAACACGCAGGACTCCGAAGCGATAACATAGCTTGAACCGATCTTGCCATAGCACAGCGGACGTATACCCATAGGGTCACGAACGCCTATAAGCTTGTGCGGCGCCATAAACGTAAGCGCATAGGCTCCTTTCAGCTGACTGACCGCCTGCTGTACGGCTTCTTCAATAGTCGCCGTTTTTATCCTTGCTCTTGCCACAAGATATGCGATTATCTCGGTATCGCCGTTGGACTGGAAAATAGCCGCTCCCTGATTCAGTTCATCTCTGAGCGTGTGATAATTTGTAATGGAGCCGTTCATTCCCAGCGCAAGCTGACCTTTGATGTACCTCATTACCAGCGGCGCAAGATTCTCATGGTCAACCGGACGGTTGCCTGAGGAATACTTGACATGACCAAGCGCTATCTGACCATTGCCGAGCCTTGCAAGCTCGCTTTCGGGAAGCGCTTCGGGTATCATTCCAAGATCTTTATGATAGGTTATCGCGCCGTCGTTGCTGACTGCGATACCTGCGCCCACCTGTCCTCTGTGCTGCAGGGCATAAAGTGAAAGGTAGGTCTCTTCAACTATATCGACTGCGGGATCGGTCGTATAAATACCGATAACTCCGCATTCATCTCGTAATTCAGACATGATAAGACTCCTTACTTTGCAAGCAGTTCAGCCACCTTCTGCTGCATTGCCGCATCCTTCTTTTCCACGCCCTGCTTCATGCTGACCTTTTCATCGGCAAGCTTCTGAGCAAGCGCGTCATCTGAGAGCGCGAGCATCTGTACTGCAAGGATAGCTGCGTTATCAGCGCCATCGATCGCTACTGTTGCCACCGGTATGCCTTTGGGCATCTGAACTGTGGCAAGAAGAGCGTCCAGACCGTCAAGCGTTGATGACTTTATAGGTATTCCTATAACGGGGATAGTAGTATGCGCAGCAAGTACGCCTGCCAGATGCGCGGCCTTTCCTGCTGCTGCTATGATAACGCCGAAGCCGCTGCTTCTTGCATTTGCGGAAAACTCCGCAGCAGCCTCGGGTGTTCTGTGGGCTGACATAACGTGTACTTCAAAAGGAACTCCATAGGCGTCAAGGGTCTTTATAGCTCCTGCGACTGTAGGAAAGTCGCTGTCGCTTCCCATGATAACCGCCACTTTTTTCTGTTCGGACATGATATAATACTCCCCTTTTGTTTTCTTTTTTCATCATTCGATGCGCAAAAAAGCGCATCAGGACAAATGAAACATTCCTTCTATCATTTTAGCTTATATCACATAAAAATGCAAGCCGATATTGCAAAAAATATCTTGTAGGACTCTGCGAGGACTCTGCGTCGCCTATTGCTTGGCGAAACTTTTTATTTTATAAAAAAACACAAGTTTTTTAGGAAAGGGGTCCGGGGGAGAACCCTTTGTTCCAACAAAGGGTTTCCCCCGGTATAACTGCCCCTCCACGGATAACTGCCAGTCAGAAGTTCTTGACTTTTTACAAAGTTTTCTGATATAATAGATTATATTTTTATGTCAGTACAATAATGCCCTTGCAGCATCATGTCAGGGGCATTATCGGGACAGAAAAACAAATCTATCAAGATGATCTCGGAGGTTGCTATGCAGGGAAATGTAAGACCGGAAACAATGGAAAGAATAACCACCAAAGAGCTTGCAGAAGCTTTTATTGACGAACAGGTAAAGGAATTAAGAGAACAGATCGGTGACAAAAAAGTGCTCCTGGCGCTTTCCGGAGGAGTTGACAGCTCTGTTGTGGCTGCTCTCCTTATCAAAGCTGTGGGCAAGCAGCTGGTTTGCGTTCACGTTAATCACGGACTTCTCCGCAAGGGCGAGCCTGAGCAGGTCATCGAGGTTTTCAGGAACCGCATGGATGCAAATCTTGTATACGTTGACGCTACTGACCGTTTTCTCGACAAGCTTGCAAATGTTGCCGAGCCTGAGAAAAAAAGAAAGATCATCGGCGCAGAGTTTATCCGTGTATTTGAAGAAGAGGCAAGAAAGCTTGACGGCATTGAATTCCTCGCTCAGGGTACTATCTATCCCGACATCCTTGAAAGCGACAGCGTAAAGGCTCACCACAATGTTGGCGGTCTGCCGGAGGATCTCCGGTTTGAACTGGTCGAGCCGCTGAAGCTGCTCTTCAAGGACGAAGTAAGAGTTGTCGGCAAAACTCTCGGTCTGCCTGACGACATGGTATACCGTCAGCCCTTCCCCGGCCCCGGACTTGGTGTGCGCTGCCTTGGCGCTATCACAAGAGACAGACTTGAAGCTGTCCGTGAGTCCGACGCTATTCTCCGTGAGGAATTTGCAAAGAACGGACTTGCAGGCAAGGTATGGCAGTATTTTACAGCAGTTCCGGATTTCAAGTCGGTAGGCGTAAAGAACGGCAAGCGCACCTTTGCTTATCCCGTTATCATCCGCGCTGTGAACACCACAGATGCTATGACTGCCACAGTTGAGAATGTTCCTTTCGAGCTTCTCCAGCACATCACCGCAAGGATCACCTCAGAGGTGGAAAACGTAAACCGAGTGCTCTTTGACCTCACTCCCAAGCCGTCGGCTACCATTGAGTGGGAATAATTCACAGCAAGACGATATCATAATAAAGCATAAAATAAAAACCCTGAAATGTGGTGATCATCACATTTCAGGGCTTTTTGCATCAGGTATGCGAGCCTGACAATGCCTCTCCGGAGGTGTAGAACGTATATGTCATCTTGCCGCGCTGCTTGGCGCTGTACATGGCTTCATCGGCTTTTTCAAAAAGCTTCGAGCCATCGGCAACATCTGTACCGTGAACGATACCGACACTGGCTGAGATCGGCGGCAAACCGTCACTGACATCACGCAGCTGGGTATTTATCTGATTGACCTTGTTGATTATCAGATCCCTCTGGACATCGGTGGAATGAACCATGAAAACTACAAATTCATCGCCGCCTATACGGCAGATGTAGTCGTCGTTACGGAAGTTGCCTTTAAGACAGCATACCAGCTTCTTCAGAACACGGTCGCCGGTTTCGTGACCGTAGGTATCGTTTATGCTCTTGAAGTTATCCAGATCGAACAGAAGCATGTGAGTGCTGTTCAGATCAACGCTCGAAAGCAGCAGATTATATCCGGAACGGTTATATGCGCCCGTAAGCTCATCGTGCGACGCCTTGAAATTCAGCCTTTCCAGACTGTTTTTGTAAATGGCATACATTTTATTATAGGTATTTGCAAGATAGCGGAACTCGTTGGCGCCTATTTCGGGGATCGGGTCATCCGTTTTTATCTTTTCCACTGCCTTGAGCACCGGCTTGATACCTAACTTTGATGTAAGCACGACCATGAACATAATAAGAGCAGTCTGGATTATGCTCATAACAAACACAAGTATAAGCTGGTTGCGCAGATGACAAAAAGCGGAGGTTTCCTCGCTGTGCGAAAGAGCTTCAAGCTCATCCAGACTTTCCTGCATATTTGTACGGATAAGCTCCTTCTGAGTGTAATACTCATCGTCAAGCACCATCATAGCAGCGCGGCGCATTTTTTCATCCGGAGAAAGCTTTTTGTCGGCTTCGGTAAGCTCGACCGTTTTCAGTATATCCGGATATTTTTCAATGCCCTTTGCATCGATCACAAGCTTCATTGCGTAATACTCACGGTTCATCAGGCCGACAGATGCGTCCATTGCCTCCTGGAGCTGCTTAAGGGCATCCTTCGATTTTGAATCGCCTGACATTTTTTCTATTGCTTCTTCACGGCGGTTTGTCTCAAAGACTTCGGTAAAATACTCTGTCATAAACCTCTCATCGCCGTCTACCGTGAAGCGCTGCACCTTTTCGGTAAGATAATCCGAGGCGTCCATCAGCTCATGCGCTGCCTTTTCAAGCGTTATATGCTCCTGAGCCACCTCTGAAAAGCTGAAAAATGTAGTCGTCACAAGATAAACTGATACCATAGTAAAGATAAATACTATCACGGTAACTATGACAAGCCACAGATAAACCATTCGCAGCGAGATGCCGTGTCTTGTTTTTGTTTCTGACACCATGCTGAAAACCTCCATTCAAATAGCACAATTATCATCCACAAAAGAGCCTTGCAAAAGTGTTTCACATGACACTTCGCTCAGCTCCTTGCCATTTACAACAATAATTACACACGGAATTTGTGCATATATTTTGTTTGTTACCTTATTTTAACATTGTTTTATCAAAATATCAACGGTTCAATGCAATTAATATGGTATTTTAGAGCATAAAAAGAAAAAATTCATGTTTTACATAAAAATGGTATATAATAATTGCTTTTTATAGCTTTTTTCACAATAGTAACATAGGAATAATAAACATCCGGCAAAGCGATT
>CADBPE010000150.1 GCA_902796475.1 uncultured Ruminococcus sp. | reverse complement strand
GTTCAGTCTGTTTTTTGCCAACACGAATACGGGAGCGCAGGCTCTGCGCCAAGCCTTTGAAAAGGCTTGAGCGAAACTTTTGTGTTTGGTTTTTTGGTTGATATTTTGGCGCGGCAGTTTACCGCTGCTTTCGCTTTTTGCAAATAAACCCGGTCAACATAATAACCGTTCCGGCTAATATAATTAAATAAGCATATCCTGCCGCTGATCTTGTGTCGGAGGTGTCAAAGGTGAATCTGCTTGTCTGCGCTTTTGAATTTTCTTCCGGCTCACTGCTTTCTTCCGGTATCTTCGCTAACTCGAATACTCCGGCGTAATGGTTTTCTTTCTTTGTTATCCGGAAATTGACGTATGGATCACCGTTTGCGCAGGTGTAATCAAATAATATCCTCAAACGGTTGCTGCCAAGCGGAAGATTCTTCATAATTACATTGCCGTTCTCGTCACTTTCGTAAGCGGCGCCGTTCTGCACAAGAGTGACATTTTTGATCGGACTGCCACTTTCGTCAACAAGCTTTATCTCGGCTTCACCGTAGGAATCAATGTCCACTATCCGGTGATTGCTGCAGTTATATGCACAGTCCACCGCCTCGATAAGAATGTGGTTCGGCTCTATGCCTGAGTAATCCTTATCGTCCTGGAATATTATCTCCAGATCGTCATCCTTGTAAATGTACTGTCCGCCTTCCATTCTCGCCTTGATGAACTTCTTGTATTTCGTCAGATCGTATCTGAAATGATACAAACGGCTGTTCCTGTCATACTCATAGGTGACGAAATTTTCGTTGCCGCCCCAGTATGAAAGAATATCCTCATACATATCTATCCTTCCGGCTACTTCCATGTTTTCATCATACTGAACCGCAAAAAGCCTGATCCCCTGAAGATAATTGTTGTCCGACGCATAAACATTAAGATAAAGCTTTCCTTCGTCTGTCCTTTCAAGATAATAGTCGTTTATCTTTGGCTGGGAGTTATCCACAGCAACACGGAATGACAAGGCTTCGCTCCGCTCCGGATTGCCGTCTGCGCCTACCGTGGAAGCCGAAAGCATATATTTGTATACGCCCTCTTCAAGGCTGTCTGCGAACTCGTAATATTTGTGCAGTATCTCCTGCTTGGAAATGTCGGTAAAGTAAACGTGAGAAGGCGTTGCGGCTGAAATGTATCCGGATATATCACCGAAATTCTGACAGAAAAGCATACTCCCCTGCATATCGGTAAAGGTGATAGTGTAGTCGAGCGCATCTCTGAGAATAAAAAGAGATGGCAGCAGAACAGACGGTGTAGTATAAACATCATCGGGTATTGACAGATACGAGCGCAGACTGTTCCTGCCAAACGATATGACATAAGGCAGGTCTTCATAACCGAAAATATTAACACCGGCAGATTCAAAAAAGCTGGATTCCGGATTGAAAGATGATCCTATTGACAGAATACTGTTGCTGTATGGAAAGCTGTCCGGATCATTATCGTAAATATCACGGGGGAAAAGCCGCTGTGAAGACCAGTCTCCGCAGAAGCCCGAAAACGGCATATTCAGACTGCCTGCGCCTTCATCTTCAGCACGCAGACATATAAAGCCCTCGGCAAAAAATCCGTTTGAAAAGATCTTCGTGTATTCGTCAATAAAAGCACTGTCAATAGTGCCGCTGACTTTAACGGTCGTTTTTGAGTGCGGCTCGACCTTTATGCTTTCAACGGGCTGACCGTTCACTTCAAATGTAATATCCGCATGGCTGCGTATATTCACCGGCTCAAAGCTGTTGAGATATTTTGTTTTTGACTTTTTGTCATCGTTTTCCTTGTAGCCGTCTGTCTGGAGTATGCACAAAGGAATGTATGAAAGCTCATTGTCAGAAATGCTTTCAACGGTAAATTCAAAGCTGAAGCTGCCGTCCTTTATCTCACGCAGAGATACGCTTGGACGCCGGTCACCGGAAGAAAGATACGCTTCTGCATTCAGTACGGCGTCAATATCCACAAGTCCTGCGCCTTGGAGTCTTGGACTGTAATATGCGGTGTTGGAATCCTTGTACTGTATGAGTGAAGCGCTGCTCATCATAAGCTTGTATATAAGCTCCTCTCCGGCAGCAGGCGAGTAACCTTCAAGCATTCCTTTTTCTGTAAGATACTGCTTTATGATAACATAAGCGCCGGACATACAGGGCGTTGACATTGACGTGCCCGACATGATATCAAACTGATGGTCGGCTATTGAGGAAAGAATATCATCTCCGGGAGCTGTAATATCAGGCTTGAGCGTCAGGTCTGCCATTGCGCCGAATGAAGAATACTCCGAAATCGTATTTGCCTCTGTTTTCGGCTTCAGTGAAAGCTTATCTTCGCTGTATATGGAAACCTTCCCTTTCGGGTGACGAATGAAGTAGTCCTTCTGCGAGCTGTCAACGGCATAGACAAAAAAGTCGGAGACCTCAGTATTGAGCGGTATCCTGCTGTTCTTTTCCTTTCTGATGATCGCTACGGCATAACAGCCTGAATCAACAGCGTTTTTCACGAGCTTTTCTATGGATACGCCGCTTTCGTTAAGGATAATTAGCTTGCCCGAAACATCAAGAGCTTCAAAGTCGGAGCGGCTGCCTTTTCCCTGCATAAACACATACTTTACCTTGTCTATCTCATCATCATAAATGCCTTCGTCGTCATCGTCAGGAATATTGCTTGTCTTTTGCGATGACAGAAAAGCGTCCTTGTAAACATCTTCAAAGCTAAGATCGGCGTATATCATATCAGCGTATATCTTGCCGGAACTGCCGTTAAAGACCATATATGTCCTGTGATAATAAGTATCGTCAGGAACGGACGACGCCACCGAGAAAGCGCCCTCAGACGTTGAAGGCGTACACACTGTACCGTATGTGGAATATGACGCCGGCACTTTATCGGCGCCAATGCCGTAACCGTTGTAAGCGTCGTTTCCTGCGGCAGAGATAAGCGCAATGCCGGAACGGACAGCCTTGTTGTAAAGATACCTGCCGTCAATGTCACGGGTAAGATACTGCACTGCGCCGTAGCTGCAGTTGATAACGTCGGGACCAAGCTTTATTGCGTCGTCCAGAGCGGAAATAATGGCTTCCTCACGGAATCTGCCGCTGCTGTCGGTGACCTTGAACATCGCAAGCTGGGCATCGTAAGCCATTCCCTTGAAGTCTAACAGACCTTCGCCCTCATTGTTTCCGGCAGCAATTCCCGAAACATGAGTACCGTGACGCATACCCTCGGAAATGCCGCAGTCGTTATCGTTCTCGCCGTAATCGTAGGCGTAAATTATCTTGCCGTTGTAGAAAATATCACGGTAGCCGTACTTCGGCGACACACCAAGACCGGCTGCTCCGGCGATAGCGGCAATATATTTCCTGTTGTATTTCATCTCCGGCGGCGGAATCGCAAAAACATCGTGGTCAACATCAAACTCCGAATCTATAACGGCTATAAGCGTACCCTTTCCGGTATAGCCCCGGTCGTAGGCAGTGCTGACATTTGTGTTTGACTTTGACGCCATGCCATAGGTATCATATTCCTTCGGAGCTTCATCATTCGTGTCGGCATCATTTTCCGTTTCCGGAGTTTCTTCCCTGCTGCTTTCTTTTTTCTTGTCAGGATCGGAGCCTTCTGCTTTTGAGGAACAAGCCGCCGTTTCGCTTTCCGACACTCGAACGCTCTTTACTCCTTCAAGCCTTCTTACTGCATCCACCTGTGAAAGCGGTACTCTGACAGTGAAAGCATTTGTCAGCGCATTGAACGATCTGCTGTTTTCAAGATCTGCGCCGCTCACGGATGAGGAAATAAGCTGCTTTATTTTCATTTGCTGAGAACTTATAAGTCCGGAATAACCGCTGCCCTTGTCGCTGAGGATCAAGTCGCGAACTGTACATCCTTCATCATCGGCGTAATCGAGAAGCGACGGGCTGTCGAGTGTAACTATAAGCTCCGCCGCAGTATCCGTTTCGTCCTGTCCGGCAGCGTATGCGTTAGCCGTCAGAGGAACGCTTCCCAGAAGCAGTCCGGCGGAGAGCAGCAGGCTCAATATTCTTTTTTTCATCTTATCCTCCTTCCATGATATTATAAAAAACACGGTTTTCCGGGTGCGGCGCAGGCTCTGCTCCGGTAATTACAGAAAAGGAAGCACAAGATCATCCTGTGCTTCCAATAGTGAGCTTAACGGGAGCCGGAAATCACTGCTTTGCTCCGTACTGAGCATAGTATGCGTCGATAGCCGCCTTGAGCTGATCGTCAATGACTACTCTGCCCTTGTATTCCCTGTTGTAAAGATGTTCAATGACCTCAGCCATTGTAACTATGGCTGTCGTTTTAAGACCGTACTTTTCGGATATTTCGCTGAGAGCGCTCTTTTCGCCCTGACCTCTTTCCATTCTGTCAACAGAAACTACCAGACCAACGGGCGAAACATTGCCCTGAGCCTTTATGATCGGAAGAGTTTCCTCGATAGATGTGCCTGCTGTGGTGACGTCCTCTATAATAACTACCTTGTCACCGTCATTGATGGGGCTGCCGAGAAGTATGCCCTTATCGCCGTGATCCTTTATTTCCTTGCGGTTTGAGCAGTAGCGGATATCCTTGCCGAATTTCTCACTAATGGCTATGGTCGCCGCAACGGAAAGCGGGATGCCCTTGTAGGCAGGTCCGAAAAGAACATCGAAATCCAGACCAAAGGTATTGTTGATAGCCTCAGCATAATACTGTCCGAGACGTCTGCGCTGAGCGCCTGTTCTGTAAAAGCCGGTGTTCACGAAAAAAGGTGTTTTTCTGCCGCTTTTGGTAACGAAGTCGCCGAATTTGAGCACCTGACAATCAACCATGAATTCAATAAATTCCTGTTTATACTGTTCCATAGTACAAACCTCCAATTCTATATTACTGATAAGATAATACCATACTTTACAGATATTGTAAACACAAAAAATTAAGAATTGCAGGCTTCACGAGAGGAAAAATAAAATGGCCGATGAATCCGCTTCATCGACCATCAGTTCGGCGCTCCGTCATTTCTTATCCCTACCGAGAAGGTAATCTACAGAAACCTCAAGGATATCCGCCAGTGCAACCAGTTCAACATCAGTAACGTATCTGATCTGACCTTCAAGCTTTGAAAGACCTGAGGCGTTCATGTCGATACCCCTGACCTGAAGCTGGGCCAGTAATTCCTTTTGTTTCATTCCTTTTTTCTTGCGAGCTTCCTCAACTCTTACACCGATCAGATTACGGTTGCCAAGAGCTTGTTTGCGCAATCTCAAAACCTCACACCCCATCCAAGCATTATTTTAGCTTTATAACACTGTTATCAATTATAGAATATTCTCTTTCAAATAACAATAGGAATAATGTAAGAATAATCATAAACCGCTTTGTTCAAAACACTAAATTCATATCGCATTATAGACAATTTATTGTGTTGAAATTTGCACATTACGCTACATTTTTTTCTATATGGAAATAAATTGCACAAAATAAATTGTGATTTATTGTCCTTTAAGAACAATAAAAATTTCTCACTATTTTCACTATATCGCATATCAGCTTTTTGGTCAAGTATATAATACCATCAACAAAAATTAATGTTCTGTCGATATAATTCCATACCACCTGACAAAAAACACTTCATAAATACGGCAGTTATAACGAAAAACGGACGCTGAAAATAGCGCTCAGCGTCCGTAACTCTTATATTATTCAGCTTTTATAAAAAATCACTTTTTCTTTGCAGCGGGTACTTCCTCAGACTTCTTTGTCTTTGCCTTGGGCTTGGGGGTGTCCTTGACCTCGAAAATGATCGTGCCAAAGGGCGGCAGAGTAAACACTGCCGAATTTTCCCACTGGTTATGTCTGACAGGCTCGGACTTGATCGGCTGCGGATTGAGCACGCCTGTGCCGCCGTACTTCTGATCGTCGGTATTAAGTATCTCGGTAATGGTGCAGTCGTCTTTAAGTCCCATACGGAAGTTCTCTCTGGTAACGGGCGACATATTCATTACAACAGCATACTTCTGACCGTCTGTCATACGGTAGAAAGCGTACATATTGGCATCGGCATTATCGGCGTCTATCCACAGGAAGCCGTCCTGACGATAATCCTTCTCATAGAATGCCGGATTCTTGGTCACAAGACCGCAGAGATCCCTGAAGAAATCGTGGAACATCTTGTGCATGGGATATTCATTGAGCAGGAACCAGTCAAGCTCCTTCGTTTCGTCCCACTCTCTGAACATAGCAAGCTCATTGCCCATAAAGTTGAGCTTCTTGCCGGGGTGAGTCATCATGTATGCGTAGAGTGTACGCACCTGAGCAAATTTATTATGATAATCGCCGCCGAACATCTTCTGGACTATCGTAGCCTTGCCATGAACGACCTCATCATGCGAAAGCGGCAGAATGAAACGCTCATAATAGAAGTATGCCATCGACCAGTTGATAAGGCCGTGACTTCCCCTTCTCCAGAGAGGATCTATCTTCATGTATTTGAGGGTATCGTTCATCCAGCCCATATCCCACTTGTAATCGAAGCCGAGACCGCCGTTTTCGACAGACTGGGTAACGCCCGGATAATCCGAGGAATCCTCAGCAATGAGCATGATATTCTTAAAGCTCTTGTTGAGATTGTAGTTCATCTTCTTGAAGAAATCAACAGAACGGTCATTTACGCCTCTGTTCTTGTCGCCCATCCAGTAGATGCCGTTGTTGATAGCATCCATGCGGATACCGTCAAAATGATAGCAGTCCAGCCAGAATGCGGCGCATGACATAAGATAGCTCTGAACATCGCCCTTGGAGAGGTTGAAGTTATAGGAACCCCACTGGCTCTGCGAAACGTCTGAAGGCGGATACTCATACAGCGGAGTGCCGTCGAAGTTGCCGAGAGAATAGTTGTCTCTTACAAAATGCACGAATGCAAAGTCTATAATAACTCCGATGCCGTTCTGGTGGCAGACATCAACGAATTTCATAAGCTGTTCGGGAGTGCCGTATCTTGAAGTAGCGCTGTAATACTGCGATACCTGATAGCCCCATGAGCCGTCAAACGGATACTCTGCAAGCGGCATTACTTCAATATGGGTAAAGTTGTTATCCTTGCAGTACTGAGCGATGTCATAGGCAAGCTCGTCATAGCGGAACCACTGTGCGCCGCCGTCAGCCTCACTCTTGCCCTGCGGCTTTTTCCAGGAGCCCATGTGCATCTCGTATATATTCATTGGCTTATCGTAGCACTTGGTGCGCTCTTTGAGCCATTTCTGATCGTGGAAATCATCCTTCTGTTCGATCCTGGTGATAACCGAAGCCGTATCCGGTCTGAGCTGGCTGTGGAAAGCATAAGGGTCAGCCTTATCGACCACGTTGCCGCCCTGCTGATACACACGTAACTTGTAGAGCTGTCCTACTCTTGCTTCAGCAACATACAGCTCATAAACACCGCTGTTGATCTTGTTCATACGGTGATTCCAGCCGTTCCAGCCGTTAAATTCACCAATGACCTCCATCTGCCAGGCGTGGGGCGCATATACCCTGAACACGATACCCGCATCATCATCCGAACACGGATGAGCGCCGAAGAACTTGTAAGCATTCATAGAATCTCCGCGGTAAAACTCATCCATAGAAAAATCTGCCATGTGATCATCTCCTGTTAGTTAATTTCTGCATATATAATTATTTTAAAATATATCCGCCTGCATGTCATTAGACATATAAGGCGTTTTGTCAGGACAGCAGCAGCAGCCTGAAAATCACTTTTTCAGTTTCTTGTAAACGGACATAGCCAGAAAGATATTTCCCTTTGCCTTCACTCTGCCGGATGTAAAAGCCTTGAACGGCTCTACCCTTTTCTGAATAAGGTCATCGAAGGTAACATCCGACATGGTAACAAAGATGCTCGCCTTGTCATGCTTCACAGGCTCTATCACCTTCTTGCCGCCTATGTATGATACAAATACATGACCGGCATTTGCGCCCGTGATGCTAAGCACAGCCGAAAAGTCCTTATCGACCTTGGACATATCCAGCTTTTCGTATTTATCCTTTATTATCGCATAACATTCTTCAAACTTCATTATTTTTACCTCATAGTATGTTGTGTTTTTTTGCTTTTTTGCAGTGTCAATTAAAGACCAAGCATATTATATCACATACGGCACACAAATATTTTCTTTTATAGAATTATTTTTCAATAATTTTAAACAATTTATACATAATATTTTATATCAAGTCAACATTCACTGTGAATTTACAGCAATAATTATAACAGCAAGATGAAGCAGCGTCATATAAGATCCGATAATTATAACGGAATATGATTTTTTCAAAAAAAAGCTTGACAATCGCAGACCCTTTTGATATAATAATCAAGCAGTCGGAAATCCGGTCACCAAATGCGGGTATGGCGGAATTGGCAGACGCGCTAGCTTCAGGTGCTAGTCTTCGCAAGGAGGTGCAGGTTCAAGTCCTGTTACCCGCACC
>CADBPE010000149.1 GCA_902796475.1 uncultured Ruminococcus sp. | reverse complement strand
TTCAAATGCATTTGCAATACATAATTGCCTATTGACAATTATTGTTTCATTTCTTCTTGTACCTAACCTGAGAGGCTTTACTATTTTTTTATGTCCCCCTGCGGCAACAGTACAGAGATAGTGTCCGTTATATTCCAACGGAGGAGGCGGAGATTTCCATGACTTCTTCTTGATCGATGACGATTACCTGGCAATGGTGATCGCGGACGTATCCGGAAAAGGCGTTCCGGCGGCGCTGTTTATGATGTCCTCAAAGATACTTATAAATGATCATGCGATCATTGGCGGCAGTCCTGCGGAAATACTTGAAAGAGTGAACAAGCAGGTCTGTGCTGCTGTACTTTTTATAAAGCATTGTCAGCTTGAGCACGAAGAACGATACAGACATCAGTATCGTGAACAGGAGTACAGCGATCGGAATAAGCGTGAATAAAATATCGCAGAAAATCATCGCTGTTTCGCCTAACGGGATCAGCTGAACGATCAGCAGCGGAATGGCGGCGCATAATGTCAGCAGGGCTGCCGCCAGCGCAGCGAGCACGAAATAGAAGATGATCTCAAAAATAAAGTTTTTTAAGTTGCGTTTTACCAGCCTGCGCGAATTGATGCTTGCTTCTTTCATCGTCATATCGTCAAGCAGCGCTCCGTGTGTGATAAAGCAATAGAAGAATGCGATAACCGTAAGCAGCGCCATAACTATGGTATACGCCCAAAAATACAGCGGAGTGCCGTTGATCACCGACATAATGAAGCGCGAAACATAGAACGATGGTGTAAGAGATACCGAGAATCCGAGTCAGAGGATCGGCGATAGTATCACCGCGTATATTATTATCACCAGTCCGCGCAGGTTAAGATACTTTTTCAGTCCGGCAAAACCGTCTTTGATGCTCTGCCAAACAGACGCTTTTTCTCCGTTCAGGAGATGTGAGATGTAGATGAGCAGAGCGTTCAGTTCAACGGCGACATATAGCAGCGGTTTTTGTGCGGTGTTACCTTGATTTTTTTAAAGTTATTCGTTACCTATCGTTAATAAAAATTCTATATTATGGTTTTAATAATGTTATATGATATTTTTAAAGAAACGATCAAGGAGGCTTTTATATGAAAAAAACTGCCGTTATTGCTCTTGCGTGCGTACTTGCGGTTAGTATGTGCGCTTGCGCTAATACAGAAGAAAGCTCCGCTGTGAAACAGGGCTCGTATGTTCAGTCAGCTGCCGGATCAGATACTGAACAAAGTAAGAACGGATCATCTGAAGCAAGCGGAACAACACCCGATGAAACTGCTGCCGAAGCGGATTATGAAACGGCATTATTCGGAAATGATATTTTGCAGATAAATATTTCAGCCGATGAAAAGGAATGGAAGGAGTTTCTTGAAAATGCCGCTTCCAAGCCGTGGATACAATGCAATATTGATATCAACGGTGAAACATACAATGATGTCGGCATAAAAACAAAGGGAAACACCTCTCTCCAGCAGCTTGTAAATGACGATACCACAACACGCTATAGCCTGAAAGTAAGCTTTGGCAAATATACCGAGGGTCAGACCTGTCACGGTCTTGACAAGCTTGCATTGAATAATATTTATGCCGACAGCACTTATCTTAAGGAATATATGTCCTATGACCTTATGAAATTTATGGATGTTCCGTCGTCGCTCTGCACCTTTGCGGAGATAAAGGTCAACGGAGAGCATTACGGTTTCTGTCTTGCGATAGAGGATCCAGATGACAGCTATATTGACCGCATTTACGGGAGTGACAGAAGTGTAGAAGCATATAAACCTGAATCCATGGATATGGACGGAAACAAGGGGGATTTCCCCGGAAATATGCAGCCCGGACAGAACGGCAAGGGCAATGAACAGTTCCCGCAGATGCCCGGACAAAACGGTGACAGCAGCAATCAGCCCCGCAGATGCCCGACCAGAACGGCGACAGCAGTAATCAGCCCCCGCAGATGCCCGACCAGAACGGCGACAGCAGTAATCAGCCCCCACAGATGCCCGGACAGGACGGTGACAGCAGCAATCAGCCGCCGCAGATGCCCGGACAAAACGGTGACAGCAGCAATCAGCCCCCGCAGATGCCCGGACAGAACGGCGACAGCAGCAATCAGCCCCCGCAGATGCCCGGACAGAACGGCAATAACGGCAAACCGGGTATGGACGGAGGAAGAAACGGAGTTGATCTGAAATATATCGATGATAATGCAGACAGCTACAGCAATATTTTTGATAATAGCATTACCAAGGTCAATGATGAGGACAAGCAAAGGCTGATAGCGTCCCTTAAAAAGATCAGCGAGGGAGAGGATATTGAAAGCTGTATAGATACTGATGAAATGCTGAGATATATAGCTTGTAATGTTTTCCTCGTAAATCTTGACAGCTATCTTTCTTCAAATTGTCATAATTATATACTGACCGAGGATAACGGTAAGCTTTCAATGCTGCCGTGGGATTATAATCTTTCCTTCGGAAGTTATCAGATGGAAAATGCCAATGATGCTGTAAATTACGCTATTGATACGGTGCTTAACAATGTCAGTGCAGAGGAACGTCCGCTGATCTCAAAGCTTCTTGAAAAAGACGAATACCGTCAGAAATACCATGAATACCTGAATGAGATAGTTGAAAAGTATATTCAGTCCGGAGTATTCGAGGATAAAGTAAACGAGATCACTGAGCTTATCGACGAGTATGTAAAGAACGATACTACATCCTTTGACGGATATGAGGCGTTTAAGGAGGGCGTTGAGACGCTCAGGCTTTTCGTGAAGCTCAGAGCCGAAAGCGTATCGGGTCAGTTAGACGGAAGTATCCCTTCTACATCGGAAGAGCAAAAAGGAAGCGACAAGCTGACAGATGCATCAGCTGTTGATATGAAGAAGCTTGGCACGATGAACATGGGCGCCGGCAATAACCAAGGCGCTCCTGATGCAAGGGAAAAAACCTGATACAAAAACAACAAAGCAGTTGTATACGCATCGCGGTTCTTAATGCCTTCCAACCGCGAACGATTAAGCTTCGGTCTGTTTTTCTGACACCGCGAAAATTGGGTGCGGCAGCTTGCCGCTGCGCATGTTACTTATCGTGATCTGAATTTTTATATTGAAAAACAGAGATCAAAGGTGTATAATATGGTTAGAGATATCAAACCAAGGAAGAGTCACAGCGATGTTCCGGGACATTGCGGCAGGTGTATATGATATTTTTGTTAATGTCAAAAACTCAAAAACGCACAGAGCTATGATTTATTTTATTTTGTAGCGGAGAAATTGATCCCCGGAATGCCGGTGGGCGAACACTCCTGCATAGGCGTGTATGTTCGCGCTCGGCTTTACGGTTATGATGGCGATAGGATAAATACAGAAACAAAATCAGGGCGGTAAGCCCTTGATTTTAGCAATAAGGTTAGATGCCACTAATTCAAGGAGGGCAATATGAAAAAGATTACAGTCAAAATCGACGGAATGAGGCGCGTTCTATGCGGCACGAAAAGAAGGACTTTACCCGATGTCAAAAAGGTTTCCGCATCAAGAAAAAGTGGTGAAACCATGTTCCTGTCTGAAAACAGTATTGACGAAGGAACTCTGAAAAATCCGATAAACGACAGCGGATACACCTTCGTTTCAATTTCGTCAGATGAATTCAAAAACGCGGATCGTTCTGCAAGCTGACCGATCAGGAACACTGCCGTAAGATCACGAAGCGCCTCTGTATGATGGAGCATTGCACATTCGGTATGCAGGGGCAGTCCTCGACAGAACAAAAACACTCGGTTACGGCGACGACGAATGTAATTTCCATCTGATGAGCAAGGAAAGAGCCGCAGAGATCGGGTCTGTAAAAAGCCCGGAGGCAAAATAAAAAAAGGAGAGCAAGAAAATGAAACAAAAGAAAGAAAAGAAACAAAACGAGATTTCTGTACTTCTCGGATATGCCGGAAAGTACAAGGTGCTGACGTTTTTGGGGATGTTCCTCTCAGCCGTTGCCATGATAATGGGAATGATCCCATACGTCTGCATCTGGCTGGCGGCAAGAGACCTTATCAGCGCTGCGCCAAACTGGACGCAGGCAACGGAGATCGCAAAATACGGCTGGTTGGCGTTCGGGTTTGCATTCGGCGGCATCATCGTATATTTCGCCGCGCTGATGTGCACCCACCTCGCGGCGTTCCGCACTGCCGCTAATATCAGAAAGCAGGGCGTTGCGCACATGATGAAGGCTCCGCTCGGCTTCTTTGACAGCAACGCTTCGGGACTTCTCCGCAACCGTCTGGACGGCGGTGCAGCCGAGACGGAAACGCTTTTAGCGCACAACCTCGCCGATATCGTGGGAACTGCAGCAATGTTTATCGGGATGCTTGTTCTGATGTTCGTTTTCGACTGGCGAATGGGTGCGGCGTGTCTTGCAGCGGCGGTTATCTCAGTCTGCGCTATGTTTGCAATGATGGGCGGCAAGAATGCAAAGCTGATGATGGAGTATCAGACAGCGCAGGACGTGATGAGCAAAGCCGGCACCGAATACGTTCGAGGAATACCGGTCGTAAAGGTCTTTCAGCAGACAGTGTATTCCTTCAAGGCGTTCAAGGCGGCGATAGAGGATTACAGCAATAAAGCGGAAAAATACACCGGCGGCGTTTGCCGTGTTCCTCAGTCCGTCAACCTGACCGCGACCGAAGGCGTGTTCATCTTCCTTGTACCTGCGGTACTGCTTATAGCGCCGTCCGCACTCAGCAACGGAGATTTTGCAGGATTCATCACGAATTTTGCTTTTTACGCTGTGTTCTCTGCGATAGTCTCAACGGCTCTTGCCCGCATTATGTTTGCGGCAAGCGGTCTGATGCTCGCAAAAACGGCTCTTGCCCGTATTGATACAGTAATGAACGCTCCGACGCTTGAGATCACGGATGATCCTCAGATGCCGCGCGATAACGGAGTTGAATTCAGGGACGTTACGTTTACTTATGACGGCGCGGACGTTCCGGCGCTGGAACACGTTTCCTTCAAGGTTCTGCCCGGTCA
>CADBPE010000148.1 GCA_902796475.1 uncultured Ruminococcus sp. | reverse complement strand
CCTACGCTTCACAGACTTGGTATTCAGGCGTTTGAGCCTGTTTTGGTAGAGGGTAAGGCTCTCAAGCTTCACCCGCTGGCTTGTACCGCATTCAACGCTGACTTCGACGGCGACCAGATGGCTGTTCACGTTCCGCTTTCGGCAGAGGCTCAGGCAGAGGCACGTTTCCTTATGCTTGCTGCAAACAACCTGCTCAAGCCCTCGGACGGCAAGCCTGTTACCGTTCCTACTCAGGACATGGTACTTGGCTCATACTACCTTACTCTCAATAAGGACGGAGAGCCCGGCGAAGGCAAGATATTCAGAGATACAGACGAGGCTATAATGGCTTACGAAACTAAGGTCGTCAGCCTCCATGCAAAGATAAAGGTCCGCCGTGAAGGCGAGTGGAACGGCGAGAAGCGCAGTGTTCTCATCGATACCACAGTAGGCCGCATCATCTTCAACAGACCTATCCCGCAGGATCTGGGCTATGTTGACAGATCAGATCCCGACAACTTCATGAAGTACGAGATAGACTTCCTTGTCGGCAAGAAGCAGCTCGGCAAGATCATCGACAAGTGCATCAAGAAACACGGCACACAGATAACCTCCCGTGTGCTTGATGACGTCAAGTCACAGGGCTATAAGTATTCCACCAAGGGCGCTATTACCGTTGCCGTATGCGACGCCGAGATACCGCCCAAGAAGAAGGAGATCATCAAGGCGGCAGAGGCTGAGATCGATAAGGTCACCAAGGTGTACCGCAGAGGTCTTATGTCCAATCAGGAGCGCTATGAGAAGGTCCTCAAGATCTGGGACAAGGCTACTAATGACGTTACCGCAGCTCTTCAGGGCAACCTCGGTCAGTATAACCCCATCTTTATGATGGCGGATTCCGGCGCCCGTGGTTCTATGAGCCAGATCAGACAGCTTGCCGGAATGCGCGGTCTTATCGCCAACACCTCCGGTAAGACCATCGAGATCCCGATCAGAGCTAACTACCGTGAAGGTCTTAACATTCTCGAATACTTCATTTCATCACGAGGCGCCCGTAAGGGACTTGCCGATACCGCACTTCGTACCGCTGACTCAGGATACCTTACCAGACGTCTTGTTGACGTTTCTCAGGAGGTCATCATCCGTGAGGAGGACTGCGGCACCACAGACGGTATCGTAGTATATGACCTTATGGACGGCAAGTCTGTAACAGAGTCCATGCACGAGAGACTTCTCGGCAGGTATCTCTGCGAGGATTTCATTGACAATGAAACGGGCGAGGTGCTTGTTTCCAAGGATAAAATGATGGACGACGGCGATGCTGATATCATCGTTGGCAAGGGCGTTAAGTCCATCAAGATCCGTTCCATTATTGACTGCCGCGCTAAGCATGGCGTATGCCGTAAGTGCTACGGCTCCAACCTTGCAAACGGCATGCCTGTTACCATAGGCGAGGCTGTCGGCATTATCGCTGCTCAGTCTATCGGTGAGCCGGGTACTCAGCTTACAATGAGAACCTTCCATACCGGCGGCGTTGCAGGCGGTGAGGACATCACACAGGGTCTGCCGAGAGTTGAAGAGCTCTTCGAGGCAAGAAAGCCGAAGCATCTTGCTATCATCAGCGAGATCGGCGGCAAGGTCACCTTTGAGGAGATCAAGAAGAACCGTCATGCAGTAATTACCGATCCTGAGACCGGCGAGAAGAAAGAGTATCTCATTCCCTTCGGCAGCAGACCGAAGGTCGAAGAGGGTCAGATCATCGAAGCGGGCGATCTTATCACCGAGGGCTCCGTAAACCCGCATGATGTTCTGACGATCAAGGGCACAGCCGCTGTTCAGGACTATCTTATTCAGGAAGTACAGCTTGCATACAGACTGCAGGGTGTTGATATCAACGATAAGCACATCGAGGTCATCATCCGTCAGATGATGCGCAAGATCAGGATAGACGAGGCAGGCTCTACCAACCTGCTGCCCGGCTCACTGGTAGATAAGGGCGAATTCTATGCCGAGAATGAGGCTGTTGAGAAGCGTATGGCTGCCGGGGAGGAAGGCCTTGAGTTTGCGACATACACTCCGCTGCTGCTTGGTATCACCAAGGCGTCTCTGGCGACTGATTCGTTCCTGTCAGCCGCATCATTCCAGGAAACAACGAGAGTTCTTACAGATGCCGCCATCAAGGGCAAGTCTGACCCGCTCATGGGACTTAAGGAGAACGTAATCATCGGTAAGCTGGTGCCCGCAGGTACCGGTATGCACCGTTACAGTGATGTTGAGATCGAAGCCACATCCGCAGAAGCGGTCGGCGAGTGATCGAAGCTGTGAATAAACCATAAAAATGGCTGCCGCAAAATGTCAGAATTTTGCGGCAGCCTGTTTTTGTGGGCTTTATATTATCATATCGTCAGATGTAAAACACGGTTTTCGGGGGCGCGGGTCTCCGGCGGAAACCTCTGCGAAACAGAAGCGCCTACCGAAAACCGTGTTTTTTCCTTTGTCAGTTTCACGGATTCAGGTCTAAATGAATGCGTGTATGAATTTGAATGATATTTTCTTTAAGAATCCTGTTCCGGCATAAAGCTCATGCGAGAGCTTTACGGAACATTCCTCTACAAAGCTGCGGTCTTCCTCAGAAATCTCGTGTGCAGAATAGTTTGCCCGAAGCAGGATATCCTGAAGACGCGTACATTCCTCGGCGGAAAGCGAAGAAATGATCTCACTCAGCTTCTGCGGGAAGTCCTTCTCCGAACCGTTCATGTCGGTCAGAAGCTTTGAATAGTGAAGAACCTTAATTATCCTGTCATAAAGGACGATGCAGCTCATTCCTGGAATGCTGCGGATGATTCTGCGGCGGCGGACGAGCATAAATACGGCAAATCCCGTTGTAACAATGAACGGAAGTATGACAAGTACAGTGAATACTCCTGATGATGTTCCTTCTGCGATGCCGTCGCCGCTGTCATTACTGCCGGTGACTGTGGAAGTGTCACCGTTGAATTTCCAGCCGTATCTGTCCATGATGAAGCGCATTACGGCTTCGTTATATCCGGGATATTCCGCATGCATAAGACCGTCTGTGGCAGGCGTGACCTCTACCGGGACCCAGCCGTATTTGTCAAGATATATCTCTACCCAGGCATGAGCGGATTTATCGGTGATGATCGCAGAGAAATTCCCTTTTGCGTAACGGCTTGGGTGGAAATCGGTAGGCTGCGCAACAAAGCCGGTCACATATCTTGCGGGGATACCGTACATACGGTACATGAGCGCTGCGGCGGAAGCAAAATGTACGCAGTAGCCCTTGCCGTTCTCAAAAAGGAAGTAGTCAACAACATCCTTGTTATAGGGCGTATTTCCTGGTGTGGTGGTGTAAACCGCACGATTTTGCAGAGTTACAAGTATGAATGTGGTGATGGTGTTCAGCTCGGTAAGCGGTGTATCTTTGCATATCTGCTCAAGACGCTTGAAGGTATCCTGCGGATAGCTGACATACTGGCTGTTGACGCAGGTCTGATATTCCTCTTTCAGGTAGCTGAAAATGGGGTTTGCCTCGCTCAGATCGGATTCCTTTATATCGGTGGGAGTAAGAATATTGTTCGGATATGCTCTGTGAGAATATTCGGGTGAGGAGATCGATCTGCCGGGGCTGTTCTTGGCGTAGTAAGGCACAAATATGATCTTGCTTGTGGCGCTGCTCAGACTGCCTATCATTATGCTTGAGGACTTATCGTTTAAAAGAAAGCCCTTTGATACTTCTTCGCCTTTTACCCGAAGATACCTTGAACCGTCTAATTCGATTATTTCGTAGTAATTATCGTTTGTTGCGGTGTCCGGAGCAAGCATATAATGAAGCTCGGAGATAGGGTCGGAAAGGTCGGAATGCAGATAATAATACGCATAGGGCAGCGGTTCTGTCACTGATTTCATGTAGCGGTCAAGAGCATAGTTGAATACGTCGTCCATGAACGGCTCCATATAGGTGTTGTCGCCTGCGTTGGTGCTGCTCAGAACATAAGCGCTGCTCCAGTTGCTGTCAGAGTAATCCTTGCCAACAAATCCCTTGATGTAAACGGGACTCTGCGGCACCTTGTCTGTTACAACGGAAAGCTGTTCGGCTCCGGTCTGATAGAGATTCCCGCGGCTTACATTGCCGTTGTTCATGTCGCTTGATTCGCCTTCGCCCATAATACGGGAGATGGTTTCTTTGATAATGCTGTCGGCGCTGTATGCAAGATTGAAAAGATCGTTTTCCGAAGCAGTCTCAATAATAAACGCCGGAAGCGCGGATATCCCTACAATGAGCAGCACCAGCAGCATGCTCAGCAGATTTATGCGGGCTCGCCCCGGCATTTTCATTATGTTTTTCAGACTCCTGCGTTCGGTCATGTTTATTACGGCAAAGCCTGTTTCAAAGATCACCAGAAATATCATATTGACAATGCTCATGGAGTGACCGAAGACCGGCACAAGTATCATCAGCACCAGACCTGCAGCAAACATCAGCGCATGGCTGCGCATTACAAATTCCAGAGAGAACAGGAAAAACGTCAGCAGTACCAGCGCGCTCAGAAGAAAGACGGGTTCCAGAGAAAGTCCGCTGAGAGGATAATTGTGTGAAACAAGGTATTTTATCCTTGAAGCGACAGAATACGTCTGCGGTATCATTATAAGCCCGGAGCCGATGGTGACTATGCCCGTAACATACAGGAATATTTTGTTCTGATAGGTGTAAAGGTACCAGAACAGCATGGTAAGCACCGTAGTTGCGCCAAAAAGAAGAAGGTAGTATTGTACGCTCATTCCCAGAAGATCGCCTATGCTGAGGATAATGCCGATGATGCCGAGCATATAAATACCGGGCAGCAGGGGAGAGCTGTCTATCCTTTTCCGCTCTTGTTCTTCAAGGCGGCGTTCCTTTTTGGTTTTGAAACTTTTTGAGGTGCTTATAATGATCTGCTTGGAGGCTTTTCTGTTTTTTGTTTTAGTGTTATTCTTTATGGCTCATCACCTGCCTGATACAATGAGTGGAGCGCAGGTCCGTATTACAGTCTGAACGGCAGAGCGGAAAGCTCGGCTTCGACTTTTTCCTTGTGAAACTGATATACGGGTCTGCCCGAAAATGTCCATTCGAGTTTTGTATTTATAAGCATCCTGCCGGGAGCGTGAATGTCTGTATTGCCGAACAGCTCGCCGCTTTTGCATTCCTTGTCCGATAGGTAGAGCTTTGCAAGCACTTCGGCGCAGAGAGCTTCACTGCTTACGTCAAACCGGCACACGCCGCCCTGTTCACGGTCGAAATAGTGGACGTTTACCGCAATATTCCTGCGCACAAGGGCAATAAGCACCGAGAACACGATCTCGTAGAAGGCGTCCCAGTCGTCTGTCATAAGTGAAGAGCTGTCGGAGGTGTCAAGATAGAGGTCAAAAATAAGGTCGTTGTCCTTGGTGAACTCCTTGACCCATACCGAATCGGTCTTTGCGCTGTAATTGTGGTGGATGTGTCTTGTAAGATCGCCGGGACGGTACTCGCGTATAAGATGCACTTCGCTGTGGTCGTCGCCCTGCTTGGGCGCGCGGGTGTCCGTCTTAGGGATATCGTCATTGCTGCCTGCGGAGGGCATGATGAGGTTCATACGCTTTTCAACGGGAAATACAAGGATATCGGCAGATTCGCTCATTTTTTTTGCGGACGAAAAAAGTGTAAGAGGGTCATATACCCGGTACTGCGTCATCTCCGCTTTGATAAGTCCGCAGTACGGCGCAGTGATATAAAATTCGGAGGTGTTTCCGGCGTTTTCTTTTCTGCTGCCGGCGCAGCCGCACAAATTTCGTTTGACGCCCTTTTTGTCGTTGTCATAACGCAGAAGTATTTTTACCTTGTAGCGGTTCACGGGCAGCCGGCTGCTGTTTTCGGCGTGTACAACGACCTCTTTTTCGATCTTTTTGAAGGCGATGCTCCTGCTTTTCTGCATTGTAAGCTTCAGGCGCCTTCTCTGATATATCGCATCGGCAGTCATCAGTACGGCAAGCACCGCAATTGTCACTGCGAGCACCATCATCCATGTCTGACGGAACATTCCCGCAAAGTACCATATAGCCAGCATGCTGAGAAAAGTTATTATCCCCTTCATTTCTGACCACCAAGATAGGGCTGGGGAACACGCTTCAGCAGATCTGCGATCACATCTGCGTTTTTGCTGCCGTTCATTCTTGCCGCCATGTTCAGTGATATTCTGTGCATGAGCACATACGGAAGCTGAGTGATAACATCGGTCGGGATAACGTAATCCCTGCCCTGCAGCCATGCGTACGCCTTTGCGCTCTTGACCAGAGCTATGGTCGCTCTCGGACTTGCGCCTCGTTCAATAAACGGATGATTTCTTGTGGCTGTTATGAGCTTTATTATATAGTCGTACACCACGTCTTTTATGTAAACGTCATGTATCTGCTCCTGCATGGATATAAATTCCTCACGGGTGATAACTGCCGTCACATCGTCTGTCCTTGCCTTGGCGCCGGCTGTTCGCGCGATCTCCAGTTCACTGAGATAATCCGGATATCCGAGCGTGAGGGTTATCATAAAGCGGTCTATCTGAGCTTCGGGCAAAAGCTGAGTTCCGGCGGCACCCGACGGGTTCTGCGTAGCGATGACCAGAAACGGAACGGGCGCATCTCTTGTTATTCCGTCAACGGAGACCTTTCTTTCCTCCATTACCTCAAGCAGGGCGGACTGCGTTTTGGGTGAGGTACGGTTTATCTCGTCCGCCAAAAGTATGTTGCAGAATACGCTGCCCTCCTGATATACAAACTTTTCCTGATCGCGGCGGTACACCGAAAAGCCTGTAAGATCAGAGGGCATAACGTCAGGAGTGAACTGCACTCTCCTGCATTCGAGCCCCATTGCCTTTGAAAAGGCTGTTGCAAGTGTGGTTTTGCCCACGCCGGGGATATCCTCCAGAAGAACATGACCGTTTGCAAGAAAAGCCGTGAGTATCTCAGCCGTTTCCGTTTGCTTGCCGAGAACGACTTTATCGACCTCTCTGAGTACGCTGTGGGCTTTTTCAACAAGCTCCGTTCCCATTTCCGTTTTCCTCCTTGTATATTAATCTGCTGTAATGTCGCAAAGCCCGAAGGGAATGACCTTTTCAAGATCCTCAAGGGTCATTTCTATCTGAAAGCCTATCCTGCCGCCGCTGAAAAATATCGTATCAAAAAGCTGGGCGGTCTCGTTGATCGTGGTGCGGAAAAATTTTTTCATTCCTATCGGCGAGCAGCCGCCGTGTATATATCCGGTCAGAGGAAGAAGCTCCTTTGATCTCAGCATTTCTATGGATTTTTCCCCGACTGCGGCAGCCGCCTTTTTAAGATCAAGCTCGGACGATACCGGCACCATAAAAACATAGTGTTCTCCGGTGCGTCCTGTGGTCACAAGCGTTTTGAATACCTGTTCGGGATCCTCGCCAAGCGCTCTTGCGGTTTCCAGACCGTTCACGGCGCCCGTTTCGGTGTAGTAATGCTCTTTGTAGCTTATTTTCATGCTGTCAAGCTTTCGCATAGCGTTGGTTTTGTTGTCCTTTGCCATTTATGCTGCTCCTTTTTTCTTTGCAGTGCAGTATATCCGCAAAGCTCCAAGGCTAATAAGATGCGGATAATTCTTATTAATAATTCTACCATTTACAAATTTTTTTTTCAATAGTTATTTGTTTACATACACGGAAATCAATTTTGCGCTGAAAGTCATACTGGGGGAAACCCTTCCTAAAAAACTTGTATTTTTTAATATTTGCGGGTTTGAGGCATGCGATAATTATTTTGTTTGAGAAATTGAAAAAAATGTATAGATTTTTTGGAAGATATGTGTTATTATTAAATAGGCTCTTTGGGATGACAGACATCCCGATCGGGTTTGCAACTTTAAGTCGGCTCTTTTTGAAGGAGCTGTGAAATAATATAAAATCGTAAGAGGGAGTTTTTATAATGGAAAAGAGACTTATATTTGTGACTTCGCCGCCGGCATGCGGAAAGACAAGGCTTGCCAAGAGGCTTGCAACGGCTTTGAAGCATATCGTGTACCTCGACAAGGATACGCTTATCCCGCTGTCAAAGCAGATCTTCAAGATCGCAGGAGAAGAATACAACAGAAGCTCGAAGTTCTTTGAAAGGGAAATTCGTGACTATGAGTACGAGGTCATTCTTGATCTTGCCTTTGAAGCACTGAAATATGCTGATCTTGTAATGGTCAATGCGCCGTTTACAAGGGAGATCAGAGACAACGAATATATTGCCGCTCTGAGGGAGAAGCTCGCTGCAGTCGGGGCAAAGCTGACTGTTATCTGGGTCGTGACTGATCCCGAGGTCTGCCACCAGAGAATGATAAACCGGAATTCCGACAGGGATGTATGGAAGCTTGCGCACTGGGACGAGTATCTTGCAAAGCTGAACTTCAATATTCCTGAGAATCTCCGTGACCCTGACGATGAAGGCAGTCTTCTGCTGTACCACAATTCCACTGACGAGCTTGCGGATGAGAGCTTTGCAAAGCTGATGGAATTTTTCAAGGACTACGACTGAGGCTTATCTATTACTGCAGAAATGTAAAGTGAACCGTTTATCCCCGCTCAGGACTGTTATGCTTTGAGCGGGGATATTATTTTTAAGCATAAGGAACCGAAAATGCTTATTTTACTTGCAACAGCATGGGTTTAATGGTATAATAATACAGTTAAAGTATTATGGTTTACGATGATACGGCGATGATTCTATAAATGTTATTATTGAGAAAGGGAAGATCGTTTATGAGAAAAGAAAATAAGTACCGCACACATTACTGCGGCGAACTGAGAGAATCCGATATCGGCAGCGATGTGAGAGTTGCAGGCTGGGTCGAGAATATCCGTGATCACGGCGGCGTTATGTTCCTGGATATCCGTGACCACTACGGCGTTGTACAGGTCGTTGTGCATGATGACAGGCTCCTTGAAAATATCAATAAGGAATGCTCCGTTACAGTCAGCGGCAGGGTCACAAAGCGTGACGAGGATACCGTCAACCCCAAGATCGCAACGGGTACGGTAGAGATCCATTCCGAGGATATTACCGTTCTCGGAAAGGCTCCGCAGAATCTTCCCTTTGAGATACAGACCTCTACGGAAGTAAAAGAGGATGTCCGTCTGCGTTACCGTTTCCTCGACCTGAGAAACAGAAAGGTGCATGACAACATCGTTATGCGTTCACAGCTCATTTCCTTCCTGCGCAGCAAAATGACAGAAATGGGCTTCCTTGAGATACAGACGCCTATCCTTTCATGCTCATCTCCTGAGGGCGCAAGAGATTATCTTATCCCCAGCAGAAAGCATAAGGGTATGTTCTACGCTCTGCCGCAGGCTCCCCAGATATTCAAGCAGCTGCTTATGGTCTCCGGCTTCGATAAGTATTTCCAGATAGCTCCATGCTTCCGTGACGAGGACGCAAGAGCTGACCGTTCGCCGGGCGAGTTCTATCAGCTTGACTTCGAGATGGCATTCTCCGAGCAGGAGGACGTGTTTGCAGCCGCTGAGGATATTCTCTATGCAGCGTTTACGAAATTCTCCAAGAAAGAGGTGTCAAAGCCGCCTTTCCGCAGGATACCCTTTGCCGAGGCTATGCTCACATACGGCACCGACAAGCCCGACCTCAGAAACCCGCTGCTTATAAAGGATATCAGCCCCATGTTTGAGAAAACGGATTTTGCTCCGTTCAGGAAAAAGACCGTCCGCAGCATCAATGTTCCGGGCGCGGCGGCGCAGTCAAAGAAATGGTTCAAGAACATGGAGGAATTTGCTCTTTCCATAGGCATGAAGGGTCTTGGCTATGTAAAGGTAAGGGACGATATGACCTTTGACGGTCCTATCGACAAGTTCCTCAAGGAAGGCGACAGGGAGATGCTCATTGAGATCAACGGCTCAAAGGCAGGAGATGTTATCTACTTCATAGCGGATACAAAGGATATGGCTCCGAAGCTTGCCGGTCAGATAAGAACAGAGGTGGCAAAGCGCCTTGATATGATAGACACCAGCCGCTTTGAGATGTGCTTTATCACCGACTTCCCGATGTATGAGATAGACGAGGAGACCGGAAAGGTCATCTTCACACACAACCCGTTCTCAATGCCGCAGGGCGGAATGGAGGCTCTTCTCACCAAGGAGCCGACAGAGGTGCTTGCATATCAGTATGACATAGTATGCAACGGCGTAGAGCTTTCATCAGGCGCAGTAAGAAACCACGATCTTGATATCATGATAAAGGCATTCGAGATCGCCGGATATACCGAGGAGGAACTTAAAACCAAGTTCAAGTCACTTTACAACGCCTTCAAGTACGGCGCTCCGCCCCATGCAGGCATGGCTCCCGGTGTGGACAGAATGCTCATGCTGCTTGCCGAGGAGGAGAATATCCGTGAGGTGATCGCATTCCCCATGAACAGCAACGCTCAGGATCTGCTTTTAGGCTCGCCCACAGAGGTCACAGAGCAGCAGCTCCGTGAGGTGCATATAAAAATAAGATGATCGTTCAATGAAGCCGGCTCCTGCGGAAAGCGTGTTCTGCGGGAGCGGCAAATAGATATAACAGCCGTTCGCATCAGGCTTATAAGGATGTTGGCGGCAGGTGACGAATAGTCAGGAAACGGGATCGGGCATAAATATATGTGCGTGACCGTGCGGATAAAACAAAGGGGGTCTGTACAAAAATGAGAAGGCTTTTAAAGAAAACAGCGGCTGTACTTCTTGCATCTATGATAGCGCTTAGCTGTATGTTCATGCAGGCATTTGCAGAGGAAAGCGGCAGCGAGAGCAGCGGATCATCTAAAAGTACTGTCGCCAATAACGGTCAGATGAATCTGGACGTGGTATTCGTACTGGACGCCAGCGGCTCCATGCGTAATTCCGACCCGAAGAAGATAGCGATCGACGCATACAGGCTCTTTGTTGACCTGCTTGATGATACCTGCGGCATCGGCTATGTGGTCTTCACACATGAGCTGCTTGACACAGGCGAGATAGTTGAGACCAGCGATAAGACGGAGCTGGAAAAGACCAAGAAAAAAATGGCTGCAGTAAAGTATGATCTTAACGGATTTACGGATATTGCGCTTGGTCTTACAAAGGCAAAGGATATGCTCACTACGCCGGAGATCGAGGCTGACCGCAGAGAGAAGCTGGTAATTCTTCTCACGGACGGCAACACGGCTCTCCCGAAAGGCGGAAGATCTCTTGAGGATTCAAATGATGAGATGGACGCAACGCTTCTTGCCCTTCACGACCGCCAGATACCCGTTTATACCATAGGACTGAACTACAACGGCAAAATGAAGGCGGACGAGCTTCAACACATTTCGGACGAAACAGAGGGCGACTGGAAAGAAACTCACAGCTCTGAAGAGCTTGTGCAGATATTCTCAGGCGTTTTCGCAAAGATAAATAATGTAAGCGGAATTGAAGAGAACGTCAAGGACGGGAAAATGACGGTAGAGGTAACCGACAGCACCGTTTCGGATGTCAACCTTATCATACGTTCTGCGCTTACTCTCGATCAGCTTGATCCTGTGCTGGTAAGTCCAAGCGGCGAGACT
>CADBPE010000147.1 GCA_902796475.1 uncultured Ruminococcus sp. | reverse complement strand
ATACTGTTATCAAGCGGAAATCCATTTTGTCATACCGGAAAAACCATAAAAATGTGGAAAAGTGTATATGTTTGTTATATAAAAAAGCAGAGCCGCATAAACGAATAGGGGATCCCCTTCATGATCCTTTTTTCGCTCCTGCGGCTCTGTTTTTGCAAACAATAACAGAAAGGCCCGTTCTGTCTTTTATTGTGCATATCTATGATACATGATTTAAAAACAAATGTCAATAATATCCAGTTAAAAAACGCTGCTTGAACTGCAAAAAATTGTCACTCTTACTCGAAGATGATCATATCCATGATAATTGTGAAGCTTGCGCCATGCTGTCGGAGCCGGACAAAAAACATTAGAAATTTTATAAAATATATAATATTTTTCTTAAAAAGTACTTGACTTTTCAGATAATACAAGACGTTATTTCTTTCGGCAGAAGACCGCAAAAATATCTCAAACTGCGCCGGTGTTGAAAACCTTTTATTATATTCCACACCCAAAACACTGAATTATTAACCGTTTCAACAGAGTTTTCAACAGTTTTACACCTTGATTTCCACCGCTTCAACATAGTTTTCAACATTTACAGAACGTATAAAATGAAAAATAACCGTAATTTCACCGCCCGTGAATAAACAGCTAACACCACGCCAAAGCTTATGATAAAATTACACTTTATAGGAGGCGACTGTATGTTAAAAGGAATTAACCACAGTGTGATCGAGGTAAATGATACCGGAAACGAATATTACGAGCGGGCGATACTGATGATCCGCCCGGAATATGCGTCCGCTCAGCGTTCGGTCCTGGAGCGTGAAGCAAAAAAGATGCTTCGGGAGATGGACGCGCCCTCCGCTGTAAAAATGCCTGCGCCAAAGAAAATACTGACCAATACGCTTCTTGTCACATTGGGGGCTGTCATCGGCTTTATAATATCAATGCTGACAAAGTGAAAGCTGACATTTAATGCTGAGAGGTGACATATAATTGACAAAGACTCCAGTTTACGGAGATGATGTCAATGAAAAAGCTTTTCTTGCCCGTCAGCGTGATCTCGATATTTTTGTGCGGCTTTGTGCTGCATATCTCATACGAAGCCTCCGGACATTCCGTGTGGAGCCTGCTGATCTCGACAGTGCGGCCAAGTCCTTGGGAGCTTGTAAAGCCCTTTGCGCTTGTTTTCATCATGTGGAGCTTTATTGAGATGTCGTGTATCCGACCGCACCTTCTGCGCTATGTATGCGCGCGGATAATAGCGCTGATCGTTTTTGTGACAGGCTCGTGTACGGCGCTTTGTACGCTTTCAATTTTAACCGGCTGGAAGCGGCTTGGCGTGATATTTGTTTGTCTTATGCTTTCAGAGCTGCTGCAATATTTCATCTGCCGTTCCGGGAAGCGGACGGAAATATTTTTCATACCGCTGATGCTCTCTTTTGGAGTGTTGTTTTTTGCTTTTTTATTCTGCACATTTTATCCGCCTGACGCCGCATTTTTCAGAGTGTTATAGAACCGGGATTTAACTCGTTCAAAACTCCATAACTTGCCCGATACGCTTGACGTTATGTTCATAAAAGATTATAATATAAATGATATTATTTCCGGACAACAGATTTTAAGGGGGTATAAAAAGTATGGATAAAAAAATATTGAAAAAACTGGCAGTTCTTACAATGGCAGTCTGCATGATGACAGGCGTGTCTGTTATCACGGCTTCCGCAGCGGATATTTCTGCGGCGGCTTATGTTTCTGCGGCAGTCAGCGGCGATTTCAGCACATCGGTAAACCGTGACGGCACAATTACCATAGTAAAGTATAACGGCAGCGATACAAATATTAAAATACCCTCAGCGATAAACGGCGTCAACGTTACTGTAATAGGCAGTCAGGCTTTCAGCGGCCGCAGGAATATTACGGACATCACTATCCCTTCTTCTGTGACGACTATTGAAGCCGATGCCTTTAACGGCTGTTCGTCCATAAAAATGCTTTTTATACCCAAGAATGTTAAAAGCATAGACAGCAGCGCATTCATGGGCTGTACCTCGCTTTTTGCTGTTAATGTGTCTGCGGCAAATCCGAGCTTTTCATCTGAAAACGGCGTACTCTTCAACAAGAACAAAACCGTACTGGTCGCCTATCCTGCCGGCAGATCAGGCATTTACACTGTTCCGTCAACCGTTGATACTATCGGCGACAAGGCGTTTTCCGAGAACAGCTCACTCGAATCCGTGACGATCCCCGACAGTGTAAAAACCATAGGCTACAATGCGTTTGATTACTGTACTAACCTGCGCAAGGTCAGAATGAGCAGCACACTTACTGCTTTGAAAACCGGCGCATTCAACGGCTGCCGGTCGCTTACTTCCATTACACTGCCCGACACTCTGACGGTACTGGAAAGAAACGCCTTTTCCGGCTGCCGCTCACTCAGATCCATCATCATTCCGAAGAAGATAACATTTCTGGATTTCTCGCTTTTTGAAGGCTGCACATCTCTGCGCTATATTTATCTGCCGAACGGGCTGAAAAATATTTATCCCAGCGTATTTGACCGCTGCACATCGCTTGTAAGTGTACGCCTGCCGTATACCTTAGAAAAGGTTTACAGTCTGGCATTCAACGGCTGCAGTCAATTGAAAAACATGACCGTTGCCGGCAAAACCACTGTCCTGGATACTCTTGCGTTTAACGGCTGCGGCAGCATGACTATATACGGAAAAAGCGGCAGCGCTGCAGAAAAACGCGCCGGACAGCTTGGTATCCCGTTTTCCGCAAAGGCAGCGCCGGCTCTGAGCCTTTCCGACATTACGTCAAAGGGCAGAGTTATAAGCGTGAAAGCCAAGGCTGTTGACGGCAAGGCGCCGTATTACTATTCTGTTTTATATCGTGCCGACGGCGATCAAAAGTTCACTTCGGTACAGAGCTTTTCTTCCAACACGGCGATAAAATTCAAGGTGCCGAAAAGCGGCAGCTACACCATAAGGGTAAAGGTAAAGGACAGCTCTTCAAGAATAACCTACACAGACCAGAAGGTGTACTGCGCATAAGCAAAATACAGTTATATATATCATCGGGGGGACTTTCGCTTGGAAGTCCCCCCGGTTGCCGTAATATCATAAAATCAAGGTTTTCTTTCACCGACTTGCCGGCGGCGCAGAGCCTGCGCTCCCGTGTTCGCGTTCACAGATAAACAAGCGGAAATGTAATTGCCCGCGCCAAAAAATAACATCCCAAAAACGACAACACAAAAGTTTAGCTCAAGCCTTTTCAAAGGCTTGCAGGTTCCAAGGGCGGCGCCCTTGGTCGCGCTCCGCAGAGCGCGAAATCTCTATGATACAAGCGCTCCGCAGGGGTGAATCAAAAAACAGTCCGGTGGACTGTTTTTTGAGAGGGGACGCCCTGCGCAAGAGGGCGTCCCCT
>CADBPE010000146.1 GCA_902796475.1 uncultured Ruminococcus sp. | reverse complement strand
TACATTGAAAATTTTAGTAAAGATTTCTTTTCGAACAGATCGCTATTTTGAAAATGGATTTCCGTGATGTGCCGACCGGGCAGCCGCGGCTAAAAAATCGGGAGAAAGCCTTTATCCGAAACAAAGGCTCTCTCCCGAAACGTATTTTTTACTTCCGATCATATCTCCGAGGGAGTGAATACCGGCATAAGCTGCAGCTTGAAGAGATTGCGCTTGTGCAATGTGTCAATGCGCTCCTTGGCGGCAGGATCATCGATCACGCCCTCACGGATGTACTTGTCCAGAACTGCATAGGTAAAGCCAAGATTATCCTCGTCGGTCTTGCCGCAAAGTCCGTCTGAGGGGACCTTGTCAACAAGTACGGCGGGAAGCCCAAGGATCCTGCCTATCTGCTTTACCTCGTTGACAGTCAGCATTGAACAGGGACTGAAATCTCCTACCGAATCGCCGTAGCGTGTGGAATAGCCCACCCAATCCTCGGAAAGATTGCAGGTATTGGCAACTCTGCCGTTGTTGCTCTGTGAAACAGCGTAAAGCGTGGCCATGCGTATACGGGGCGGAAGATTGATCCTGCTCTGAGCCTGAAGCTCAAAGGGAATGTTCTTTATCACTCCGTCAACGGCGTCTTTTATATTGATAATGTAATGCTTTATGTCAAGAGTTTCAACCAGAAGCTTGGCTTTGTCAAGATCGCTCTGCTCGCCGCAGGGCATCAGTACGCCTATTACTCTGTCCCTACCAAGCGCCTCAACGCACAAAGCGGCAACGATGGAGCTGTCTTTGCCTCCCGAAATGCCTATGACCGCATTGCAGCCCGGCCCGCTGGTTTCAAAAAAGCTTCTTATCCACGCAACACATTCGTTCTTGATCTTTTCTGCATCAAACATGGTTCTCTCCTCCGTTTTCTTATTTAATAATACGGCTGCCTGATGAACAGTCATATCACGCTTTTATTATAACAGACCGGCAGGATATTATCAAGGGCAGACCGTATTTTTTCAGAGAGATCAATTCTGTGCTGCAGGTCACACGGAAAAAGGATCCTCTGTTTTGTTTTTTATCATCACACCTGCAAAGTGCTGCGCCGATATTCAAAAAACCCGAAAAAAGCGGCTTAAAGGTTGAATATTCCACATTTATTTACTATAATTAGTATATGTAAAATATATAGAGTTTGCGCTGATAGTGAACAGACTTTATTATATCTGCCGATAACCGCAGCTTTAAGCGGCTGCACCCATGCAAAAGGAGTGATCTTTTATGATCGGAAAGACAAAGAAAAAAATAGGATGTATACTTGCGGCGTTCATTGCGCTCACAATGATGACGTTTTTTCTGCCGTTTACCGATCCGGGCGGCGGGGGCATTTTTTCATCCGGAGTGAGCGCTGCCGGCGCAGGACTTCAATATGACAGCAGTATCGGATATTATGTAAATGCTCAAAAGACCGACAGCACTGTGGTGGATTTGAGCGACAAGTCAGACGGTTTCTCCTTCCGGGTGTTTGATGACGGCGGCATAAACGGAGAATACTCCAACGGATGCAGCGGAAATATTCAGATCAAGGCAGCGTCCGGCTTTGCTTTTTATGTTTCCGGCAGCTTAAAGTCAGCGGACACAGGCGACGGCTTTGCAATATATGACGGCGCTGCAACATCCTCATCAAGACTGATGGTCATAAATAAAAATTTTGTTATTCCTGTACCTGTTCTTACAAGCGGAAACAATATGCTGATAAACATATTTTCCAACAGCAGCGGAACAAGTACGGGTGTGGATCTGACTGTCACTCTTGTTGATACTGCTAAGATCAGAAGCGTAAATAAGGCTTCGACTGTCAACGGCAGCATATCCCTCAGCAAAACCAGCGCAAAAATGGGAGATACCGTAACGATAACCCCCACACCGGCAAGCGGGTATTATCTTGCAGAGATCAATGTTGTGGACGGTATGGGCAGCTATCTGCCTATATCAGGCGGTTCGTGGCTTGAGCCGGCAGCTACATTTACCATGCCGGCAACGACCGTTACGGTACAAGCCACATTCACCTCAGAGCCTACGGCTAGCGGCGGCATAAACGCAAAAATACCGAAAACAGGCACCAAAACACTTAATGTTCCCTCAAACATACGGACCTTCAAGGTGTACGATGACGGCGGAAAGTACGGCAATTACAGCAGCAGTTCTTCCGGACAGCTTGTAATAAGCGCTCCTTCGGGCTGTATGGTAGAGATATTCGGCACTGTGTACACCGAAGCAATGGAAATGGATGTGCTGAATGTTTACGAGGGCGCAGGCACATCCGGTACAAAGCTTGGCAGCTTCAGCAGCGGCAGCGACGGCGCAAAGAAGGACACGGGTATCCTGGTAAGCTCTTCAAGCAAGCTGACGCTTGAGTTCAGTTCGGACAAGACCATGACCTTTGCCGGCGTTGACATTACTGTGGTCATCATCAACCCAAGTCTTGCTATGCCAATAAAGATCGCTCCCTGCGAGCATGGTACTCTTACGGCGAGCGTGTCATCCGCAAAATCAGGTCAGTCGGTCACTCTTACCGCTGCACCCGACGACGGCTATGTTATTGACAGGGTGACGGGAATACAGGAGTCCGGCAAGGGCGCTGTAATAGATGACTGCACATGGTATACCAAAAGCACCGGCACACTTCAAATGACAGCGTCGCCTATTACGCTTTACGCTACTTTCGTCAAGCCAGAGGACAGAGGCGTGTACATTCCCAGTGAAGGCTATCAGATCATAGAACTGCCAAACTGGGTAAACACCATGAAGGTGTATGATGAAGGCGGCAAAGACGGCAGCTACCATCCCGAAAGCTCCGGCAAGCTGGTACTTAAAGCCGCAGCCGGCTACTATCTGCAGGTGGTATCGGGCAGCTTTGCAGGCGAAGAAAACGATCTTTTCACCATAAAAGACGGCGACGAATACGGCGCAATGCTCTATGATACATACGGTAAACAGAACGGCAGCGACAACAATATAGGTCCGTTCTGTTCGTCAGGCAGACAGCTTACTTTCGAGATAGATTCCGATTCAATAAACGAAAACTCCGGTCTTGAACTGAATCTGAGAAATGTATACGCTGATACCCGTTACAGGATAACCGTCAACGACGCAGACAAGGGTCTTATCTACACTGACACTACCTATGCCACTACAAATACCGAGGTGGTGCTGAATTCATCTCCGAACAGAAATTATCTGCTCAAATCGGTAACGGTTCTGGACGGCAGCGGAAAACGTGTGAACACCTACGGCGGAACATGGGATACCGATGAGATATATTTCAAAATGCCGCCTTCAAACGTAACTGTTTCTGCTGAATATACGAACATTCTCACGGCTGAAAACGGTCTGTATCTGCAGATGCCGAAAAGCGGTTCCACGACAGTTAATATTCCCTCCACAGTGACCTCCTTCAAGGTCTATGATGACGGCGGAAGCGCATTCCCTTACAGCTATAATTGTGACGGTACGCTTATACTGAAAGCGCCGGAAAGCTGTGTGCTTTCAATGACCGGCAGCGTCAGATGCGATGACACTCTGTTTGATTATCTTGAAATATATGACGGCAGCACAGGCTCGGTACATCTTGGCAGCAAAAACAAATACGGCATTTATGGAGAAGCTGATAATATAGGTCAGGTAAGGAGCAGCGGCAGAGAGCTGAGATTGGTGTTCCATTCCAACGGAGAATGCTGCTTTGACGGTCTTGACCTGACTGTTTCGGTCATTGACAGCACACCACGCGCTGTAACGATCGGCAGCATGGCTCACGGCACTGTCACCTCCGACAGATCCTCCGCTCTTGTCGGGGACAAGGTCACACTTACGCCCAAGCCCGACACCGGATATACCGTCAAGAATATAAAGGTAAACGGCGCGGCGCTTACTCCCGTAAACGGTGTTTATTCCTTCACCATGTCAGCTCAGGGCGCTTCAGTGACCGCCGAATTTGAGCCGAACAAGCACAGCATTACATATAAAGTTGACGGCGCGGTTTATCATACTGTCGGCGGCGTGTCGTATGGTTCATCTGTAACTGCGATCGCCGCGCCCGCAAAGACCGGCTACACATTCAGCGGCTGGCAGAATGTGCCTTCCGTAATGCCCGACAAGGACGTTGTTATTACCGGTACATTCACCGTCAACAAGTACACCATCACTTTCGACACTGACGGCGGCACTTCGATAGCCGCAATTACCCAGGATTACGGCACAACCGTTACAGTGCCGGCTAATCCCACAAAGACAGGCTGCACCTTTGCAGGTTGGGACAAGGCTATCCCCACTACAATGCCCGCAGGCAACACTACTATCAAGGCAAAGTGGACTGTCAACTCTTACACTATTACATTCAACAGCAACGGCGGTACAGCGGTTTCTTCAATAACGCAGAATTACGGAACGACCGTTACAGCGCCGGCTAACCCGACAAGAACAGGCTATACTTTCGCAGGTTGGGACAAGACTATCCCCTCTAC